>NZ_JAFMOS010000591.1 GCF_019049755.1 Rahnella perminowiae | reverse complement strand
TAATTTTGCTGAATGAATCTTTAATGATCGCTAAGTTAATGGTTGGTTCTGACCGGATAGGGTGATAAAACAGGGGCGGCTGATGAAAAGATAAGGCGACATTAGCCGCCTTATCATTATTCCTGCCCTGACTCTTTGTCGTCAGGCACCGCGTTCGTTAGTAGTAAATAGAAGCGGGCCGATGGCTTGGGATCGAGGGTGCAGGTGGCTGAGTAGGAGAAGTAGGAATACGGCCCTGTTCGATGTTTTTATTCGTACAGGTTCCCGGGTTACAGAAGTTACTGTCACCGGTCACATTGACCATCCTCACTTCCTGACTCTGTAAAGGCATCATGATAACCTGCTGTGCGGCAACATTGGCAACCGGCACAGCGGTTAATGCCAGAACTGCAAGAAGGATTTTGAAGTTACTCATGATGTTACGTCCTGGATAGTATGCTTAAAAAGCGTTTTTAGCTGCGCAGTTTTGCGGGTTTGAGCGATTTTCTTATCGCTCGATAATTAAATAATAAACTCCGCTGGACTTGTGCGCAACTATTTTTAATAATGATCGTTAAGTTATTTCTATAAAAATTTAATAACCATAATCACAATGGTGATGGAAGGAGGGTGTATGAGCACTGAACAGACGGCTTTGGTCCGGAAAAGTCGCGGGCGCCCAAAACAGTTCGATCGTGGAACTGCTCTGAGCAAGGCCCTGAATTTATTCTGGCGCCATGGTTACGAGGCCACTTCATTAGCCGATTTGGTCGAAGCAACCGGTGCAAAAGCGCCAACTTTGTATGCTGAATTTGGTAACAAAGAAGGGCTTTTCCGCGCAGCCGTTGAACATTATCTGAAAAACTTTTACGAAAAGAGCTCGTGTTTACTGAGCAGAACAGATTTGTCCGTTGAGGATACGGTCGGACGCTATTTGCGTGCCATCGTTGAACTGTTTACCGATTGTGACACGCCAAGTGGCTGCTTTATGATCAGCGCATCATCCGGCATGTCTTCGTCATCGGCGGATATTGCCGAAATGCTGCGTGCGCGCCATCTTTCGCAGGAACGTACTCTGTTTGAATATTTCGAGAAGAAAAAACACAGTGGTGATCTGACAGCGGCAAGCGACAGCGCCCTGCTGGCGAAATACCTGGCCTGCACCATTCAGGGCTTCTCCGTACAGGCCCGTGATGGCGCGAGTGCGGATGAACTGAACCGCCTGATTGATGTGGTTATGAACCTGTGGCCGGAACTGACCAAAGCGACGGCAGTCAGTCAGGCCGAACATTAACCACTGAGTTAAGATAATTGTTGAGAAAGAGAATAGAACGTCAGGTACTGAGTATTTCGGGCCTGGCGTTAGGCGGCATAGACTTTGAGGATCCGCCGGGTGACCCGGGGCTGTTTGGCCCTGAAAGCATCACCTGGCGAATTCACGGAGATTTCTCGTCCATGCTTTGTGGCGGCGTCAGTGCCTTGCTGCTGCAGATGCTTCATCCGCTGGCGCTTGCCGGTGTCTGGGATCATTCCTCATTTCGTGAAGATATGCTCGGGCGGCTTCGTCGCACCAGTCAGTTTATCTCGGGTACGACTTTTGCACCTCTGGATGATGCCAATGCATTAATCGAAAAAGTAAAGTCCATTCATTTGCGGGTCACGGGTACTGATGCTTACGGCACGCCTTATGCGGCCAGCGATCCGGAATTACTGGTCTGGGTGCACGTGGCTGAAGCGTACAGCTTTCTGCAATCACATTTGCGGTATCGCAACCCTTCGCTCAGTCTGGCCGGGCAGAACCTTTATTATCGGGAGTTTTCCCGTGTGGCGAAAAGCCTGGGTGCGGCAGATGTGCCGCAGAGTGTCGATGCGGTAGAACATTATCTGCAGGCGATGCGTCCGCAATTACGCTGCGATGAACGCACGCTTGAAGTGGTGAAATTATTGCAGAATGCACCGGCTCCGAGCCGTCTGGCGAAACCGGTGGGCAGCCTGATGATCCAGGCTGGCATTGAGTTATTGCCCGAATGGGCGGCGACGCAACTGGGGATTTCCCTTTCCCCGCCAAAGCGCCGAAGGATTCGTTTCGCCACCCGCCGTATTGCCGGTGTACTGCGCTGGGCGGTGAGAAACGGCTCATGGCACCGGGCCATGCGCCGTATGGGACGTCTGACCTGACCGTTAAAGATGCGGATAAACGCCCGGACCAATGGGCAGACCCAGCAAATACCACCCCACCAGCATCAGCAGCCACACGACGAAAAACACAACCGGATACGGCAGCACCAGTGAATAATAGGTACCCAGTTTCGCCTCTTTGTTGTACCGCTGGAGAAACCCGAGGAACAGCGGTACAAACGGTGACATGGGCGCGAGCGGGATCACCGACGAATCCGCAACGCGGAATACGATTTGCGCAAACGCCGGATGAAAACCGAGCAGCATAAACATCGGCACGAAAATCGGTGCGAGAATCGACCAGATTGCTGAGCCGCTGGCGATAAACATACACAGCAACGCCGACAGGAAAATCAGGCCGAGGAACGCCGGGATACCGGTCATGCCTAAGTTTTCCAGCACATCGGTCAGCCCGATCGCCATAAATTTCCCCATATTGCTCCAGTTGAAAAATGCCACAAACTGGGAGAGCGGGAACACCATCACGATAAAACCTGCCATGGATTTCATCGGATCCACCAGCAAATCCGGCACATCACTGGCACTGCGGATCTGTTTTGTTACCATGCCGTAAGGCACAGAAATCACGAAGAAGAACAAAATAATCAGCGGTACGATGCCCTGAATAAACGGCGAAGGGATGATACCGCCGGTTTTAGGATTGCGCAGCGGTGCGGCTTCCGGCACCACCAGCAATGCCACCAGTGCGATAAACACCAATGCTGCAATACCGCTCGCCATCAGGCCGCGATTCTGTTCCGGTGTCAGTTTTTTCATCTCTTCGTTACGCTCGCCGTGATACACCGGCAGGCGCGGTTCAACGAATTTATCGGTGAGAATGGCACCCACAATTGTCAGCACAATGACGGAGGCAGCCATAAAGTACCAGTTATCGATGACGCTCACCTGAACCGCCGGATTAATCGCCTTCGCGGCCTCGGTACTGAGCCCCGACAGCAACACATCGGTAGTCACAATCAGCAGATTAGCCGTGAAACCGCAGCCGACGCCGGCGATAGCCGCCAGTAAACCGGCCACCGGATGACGCCCGACCGCGAGAAAAATTAACGCGCCCAGCGGCGGCATCACCACCAGTGCGGCATCAGACGAAATATGGCTGAAGAAGGCGATAAAAATCACCATGTAACTGGCGTAACGGGCATTGACTTTGGACGCCATTTTGTACATCAGGCTTTGCAGCAGTCCGACGCGCTCCGCCAGTCCGGCACCAATAACCAGCGCCAGAATCGAGCCGAGCGGGGTAAATCCGCTGAAGTTTTTAATGACGTTCGGCAAAATCCACTGAATGCCTGTCACACTCAGCAGGTTTTTTACGTGGATGACATCACCGTTACTCGGGTTCACCGCCGTAATATTCAGCCATGAAATCACCGCACTGGCGACCATCAGCACGGCGATCAGATAAACAAATAACAAAAACGGGTTGGGAATTTTATTCCCGACACGTTCCACCCAATGAAGAAATCCTCCCGGACTCCGGCCGGAATCTTGCGCCTGAATACTCATCTGTTAACCCTCTGTCATGTTTGTCTTTTTTATATTTATGCCGCGTATTTGCGCCGGAACGGGGTGCGAATACGCGGTGTACTCATTCGGGATTTATTTCAACGGCGACGGTTTCACGCCAGCCGGGATCGGGCACTGATAGGGACGTCGTGCACGTTGTGCATCACGCTCTTTCTGACAGGCCGCCAGTAAATCCGGCCGGGAGAACAGGTCTATCGCAGTTGATGACATGACTTTTGCCGCCAGACACATGCCTTTATGGGCAATGGATGTTCGCCCCTGTGACACGATTTGCCAGGTGTGCAGCGGCGATCCCACAGCAAAACACGGGCTGAAGCATTGCGCCGTCGGCACCAGCCAGCTGACATCGCCGACATCCGTTGAGCCGTAGAGGATATTGCCGTTCGGGGCATACGGAGCAACGCGGTCAGTCAGCGGGGAATGGCGCAGGGTGTCGGCGAATTCCACGCCTTCCGCGCCGCTGGTGCGGGAGATATTCAGCAAATTGTTATCGATATCCTGTTCGCTCAGCGTGGCATGAATTGATGCCGCAAACGCCCGCTCTCCGGCGGTGTAATGCGGTGTGCCAAACGCCTGCACGTACTGATACATCGCGCTTTCCAGTGTGCGGTTGGGCACGTAGTTGGAACAGGCTTTATCAAAGCGCATCGACATCTGTGTGCCGGTCATCAGTGCTGCGCCTTTGGCGATATCCACTACGCGGTCAAAAATTGCCTGCGCCTGATCCATTTGCGGTGCGCGCACCAGATACAACACCTCGGCATCGGCCTGCACCACGTTTGGCGAAATTCCCCCCGCGTTGGTGATGGCGTAATGCAGGCGTGCTTCCTGAATAATGTGCTCGCGCAGGAAATTCGAACCGGTGTTCATCAGCGTCAGGGCATCCAGCGCGCTGCGGCCAAGGTGTGGCGCGGCAGCGGCGTGTGAGGACACGCCTTTAAAGCTGAACGACGCCTGAATATTGGCCAGCGTCTGATTGCTGAACATGCCGCTGTAGGTTTCCGGATGCCAGGTCAGTGCGGCATCGACATCATCAAACAGCCCTTCGCGGGCCATAAACGTTTTACCGGAGCCGCCTTCTTCGCCCGGACAACCGTAAAAACGTACCGTACCCGGAATTTTTTCACGTTCCATCCAGGCTTTCACTGCCAGCACACCACCGAGTGCCGCCGTGCCGAGCAGGTTATGACCACAGCCGTGGCCGTTACCGTTTTCCACCTGTGGCTGCGCCACATCGCAACCGGCTTTCTGGCTTAAACCGGCCAGTGCGTCGAATTCGCCAAGCAGGGCGATCACGGGTTTGCCCTGGCCGGAACTGGCGATGAATGCGGTTTCCATGCCGCCGGCACCGCGTTCCACGCTAAAGCCGCTGGCTTCCAGTTTGTCGGCCAGCAATGCTGAGGAGAACGATTCCGCGAAACGGGTCTCCGGATGGTCCCAGATTGCATCACTGATTTCTGCCAGGGCAGGTTGCTGGTTATCAATAAAGTCGTTGATAAAATTGACGATATTTTGTTGTGTCGCCATTAAATATCCCCTTTGAATTCAGCGATATTCAGTGCCAGGGCCGCCAGCGTTTTGATGCCCTGAGATATCACTTTCTCATCGAAATCAAACAGTTCATTGTGATGACCAGCGCTCAGATCCGTGCCAAAAATGACATAAGAGGCTTCACCGCCACGGGCTTTGACGCGCTCCATCATGTAAGTGGCATCTTCTGAACCGGCAGCCCCTTCCTGATGGTCAATAATCTGTTCGAACTCGCCGAGTTTTTCTGCCTGACGGTGAATGTAATTTACCCAGGCAGGCGTTGGTGTGCTGCTTTGCGCCGCACCCATCAGTTTGATGTCGAATTTCACCTGATGCATTTCGGCTGCGCCGGAGATAACTTTCAGCGCCTGCTGATAAATAAAATCATTTACTTCATTGGTGGAACCGCGTGTCTCGACTTTCATCATGGCGGTGGACGGCACCACATTGCGCCCGGTGCCCGCCTGCAACACGCCGACATTCACCCGCGAGCTGCCGCCGCTGTGACGTGGGATAGCATGCAACCCCAGCGTGGCCTGTGCCGCCGCCAGCAGGGCGTTGCGCCCGTCTTCCGGTTTGCCGCCTGCATGCGAAGCCACGCCGGTAAAGTGCACATCGAGCTTGGTTGTCGCCATGAAAGTATCGTTACCGCACACAATGTGATTAGCCGGTACGCCGGTGCCGATATGTACAGCGGTAAAATATTGCACATCGTCCACCACCCCCGTCTCAACCATGGATTTTGCGCCGCGCGTGCCTTCTTCGGCAGGCTGGAAAATCAGCTTGATGGTGCCGCATAACTGATCGCGCACCTGCATCAGCACTTCTGCCAGCCCGAGGCCAATGGTAGTGTGGCCATCGTGACCGCAGGCGTGCATCATGCCGTTATTGGCCGAAGCAAATCCTTCCCGGAACGGGCGGTGTGCCTCGTCCAGGACTTCGCATAAATCCAGCGCGTCCATATCCACACGAAAACCCATCACCGGGCCGGGACGACCGGTTTCCAGCGTCGCGACAATACCGGTGAAACCGCCGGAGAAATGTGGCATCCAGCGGGCAATCGCCCCTTGTTCCAGAGCACGCCGCTCTTGTTCGGCCAGCACAGCGGCGGAAGGCAGCCCCATACGCGAATCCGCGTCAATGACTTCTTTGCCCAGTTGCAGTGAATAACCCAGTTTCTCCAGCCGATCGGCCACCAGCGTGGAGGTACGAAATTCCAGCCAGCCGGATTCGGCGTATTTATGCAGGTCACGGCGTTGCTTTTGCAGGGAAGGAAACAGCTTTTCTACACGTTCAGAAATCTCATTAACCATCACGGACTCTCTTGTTGACACAGACATGCAGGCTTTCCGCGCAGCGGCAGAAAGGAGGAAATCAAAGCGTTGGGAAGTGCAGACCCGCACGCAGAAAG
This sequence comes from Rahnella perminowiae, assembly GCF_019049755.1. GTDB lineage: Bacteria > Pseudomonadota > Gammaproteobacteria > Enterobacterales > Enterobacteriaceae > Rahnella > Rahnella perminowiae. The sequence goes on along the minus strand of NZ_JAFMOS010000591.1, from coordinate 17,757 downwards.
CGGCGAAAGGCGGCCTTATAAGATTTTTAATGTACATAAAGCGTTCAGGGCATATAAGATGCCAAAATCTTTTTAGTGATAATCAGTGGTTATCAAAGAGTCTCATGCCATCACAAATAAAAATGCATCAGTTGCGGGCGTTTGTTGCGGTCGCGCGTCAGGGCAGCATTCGTGCCGCCAGCCGGGTGCTGAATCTTTCGCAGCCCGCGCTGACTAAATCGATTAAAGAGCTGGAAGAAAATCTGGGGACGAAATTATTTGTCCGCCGCCGTCAGGGTGTGACGCTAACTGATTGTGGTGACGCGTTTTTTAAACACGCCAGCCTGATTCTGGAAGAGCTGAGGGTGGCGCAGGAAGACATCACGCAGCGTCTCGGCGGCACCAGCGGCAGGGTAAATATCGGCGTGGGTGCCAGTATTGCCCGCACCATCATGCCGGAAGTGATTGAGCGTTTTCACCGCGAATTTCCCGATGTGAAGGTCCGGATAGCCGAGGGACAACTGGTGTCGATGATCCCGGAGCTGCGACAGGGCGAGCTGGATTTCACCGTGAATACCTATTATCACGGCCCTTTTGATAACGAACTGTTATATGAAAAACTTATGGATAAAGAGTATCGGGTGGTCGCAAGACGCGGCCATCCGATGCAGAACGCCCGCTCGATGCAGGCGCTTTTACATTGCGACTGGACGATGCCGACGCCACGCGGAAGTTATTATAAATTGCTCAGCGAAATGTTCAGCGAAATGGATACCGAACCCAATATCAGCGTGATTTGTGAAACCTTTATGTCGTGCACCAGCCTGATCGCCAAAACTGATTTTCTCAGCATATTGTCCGTTGATGCGATTAATGATCCGGTGATCGGTCAGAGCCTGATCGCGCTGGATCTCGATCTGTCACTGCCGAAAGCCACGTTCTATCTTATTCAGCGACGTGATACCACACTCACACCGATGGCCGCGCACCTGGCGCATCTGTTTCGGATGTATTGCCGCTGATGTCGGTATTTCGACAAAAAAGCACCTGTTTTAATGATTTATCGGGCTTTTTTGGGAATATTGCCCGTTATCGGGCTGGCTTATCCGCTTTACACTGACCCTCACAGGAAATAATAAACTTCCTATATTGTTGAGGTCATATGCGCCAGTCCGACATTGTTGCTGAAGTCAGTAACGACAAACAAACCCTGACCGCGCTGGTCGAGCAGGACAACCGCGTGGTGTATTTCTATATTTTCGCCCGCGAAGATTTGCGTGACCGCTTTCCGAAAATGCGCGCCTGCTGGGTTCGCAATCTGGTGCCCGCACCGGCGAACGATGATACCGACGCGATGGAGCAGGGGATTGCCCCGATGCTGGCGGCGCAATATTGCCGCAATCTGGAAGGCGAAGCACCGCTGGATCCGGCCCAAATCCAGATCCTGTGGAATGAAAGCGATGACGGCGCGGCATTGTGGTATCAGGGATTGTTGCTGGCAGTGATCCCCGGCTGGAGTTTGTATATCGATCATTCGGTGTGTTATTCCGCCGGTTGCATTAAACAGAATCCGCTGACCTTCCCGCTGGGTTCAGCCTCGACCAATACGCAATGTGAGCTGGCGGAAAAAACCCGTCTGTTCTGGCGCGACTGGCAAAATGAATTCAGCAATCCGTGGCCGAAAATCCAGCGCAAGCTGCTGGAATCCTACGAAGCCCGCTTTGGCCCTTCACTGAAATATTATCTGATTAACCAGGGGCACTGGCCACCGATGGCGATTTCCCAGCATGAAGATGAAGAAAATTATTACTTCTTCACGGTTGGCATGAGTATCCGTCCGATGCCGCAAGTCGATATTATTTTCAATGATGAGGCTGAAAAACACCGCCGTATTGAGCTGGCTTTTTCGGTCGGCAAAGAATATGTGACAGAAGAAAATGCCGTGCAGATGGCCAGTGCCTTATCCGGTTATGCGCAGATCCCCTGGACGACGCTCAGCTGGCTGGGTGAAGGTCACACCCTGATGTCACCGATGGCACCGCTCGGTTTTGAAGGACACGTCATTTCCTCGGCGTTATGCGGTCCGGCAGACAAAATGCGCCTGCCGGAAATTTATGGTGATCCGGTGAATCAGTTTTGGGTCAGCCCGGTGTTCACCAGTGAACTGGCGTTTGCACAGGCCAAACCGAATGGCGGTTTTGAGCTGGTGTCCGCGATGATCGAAAACGATATCGGGTATGTGTTTGCGCCGAGAAGCGCGGTGGTTTGATGACACTCTCTCAGTTTTCTAACCGAGAGGAGTAAGAATACCGATCTGCGCCCTCCCCCTTCGCAGGGGGAGAAGCAAGAAAATCCTTTCCTTCGCGGGGGGAGGAACAAGGCAAAAACCTAAACTGGTTTAACTTCCTGCTGAAAATCCTCAGCATCCACATCATATCCCGACGGTTCCCAGCGTACCGCTGTCAGCACGATTAAGCCCGCCAGTGGCGCTAACGCGATCACCCAGAACACGCCGGTGCCGAGTGCTGCGGAAAGTACCGGGAACAGGAACAGCGAGACCGTCGAGCTGCCGCGCATCAGCGTCTGGTTGAAGCCGACACCCATGCCGCGCAGTGATGTCGGGTAGCTCAGTGACGCAAAGGTCATGGTGTGCGATCCCGGGCCGAAGCCCTGACCGAACAGGAACAGTGCCAGCATGGCGATGGAAATTGCTGCTTCACCGCCATCTGCCGGGCGACCGACCAGTGCCAGGCCGATCATCGCGACCAACTGACAGGCGTAACCGGCATAGGTCATTTTCCATGCACCAAATTTCGAGACATACCGCACCGCAATCAGGCCGCCGACGAAGGCGAAGCACAGGTTCAGGCCGAGCGAGAACAGGATAGTGCTGATCATCGATTGTTGCAGGAAGCTGGATAAGATAACCGGTAGCCCGAAAGCCACCGCATTATAGGCAAAGGATGAAGCCACTGCCGTCACGGTCGCCAGCACAGTGCGGCGCAGATAAATACCCTGCAACAGCGTACCGTAGTTACGCCATGCGGCTTTGCGCACTTTCACCTGCGGTGCTTTGTCCGCATCTTCAGCCACGACTGCGTGAATGTTGTAAGACTTACGCAGGATTGCCGCAGCGCTTTGCAGGTCACCCTGATTGGCAGCCCAGACCGGCGATTCATTCATATAGCGGTGACGGATAGCGATAATCAGAATCGCAGGCACCGCGCCGAAACCGAGGATCAGACGCCACAACCAGTCGGTATGCGTCGCGGGCAGCACCGCGTAAAGCAGCAGCACCAGCAGATAGGAGACGCTGATTGCCGCGTACCACGTCGGACACCACATTGCCACGCGCGAGGCTTTATTGCCGCGGCCCTGCAGTTTTGAAAACTCCGCCAGAAATGCCATCGCCACCGGTAAATCGATGCCGACCCCAAGACCCATCACAAAGCGTGATCCGCCGAGAACCCACTCATTGGGTGCAAAGGCACAGGCCAGAGCGGCAATGACGAAGAAGAACATATCGGCCATAAAGACACGGTAACGGCCGATTTTGTCGGTCAGATAGCCGCCGAAGAGTGCGCCCACAATCGCCCCGAAAGTAATCGCCGAGGCCACAAAGCCTGCGCCGGAAGGTGTCAGGCCGAACTGGCGGGTGATATCTTTCATCCCGAAGGCCAGCGCACCGAGGTCGTAAGCGTCGAGGAAAACGCCGCCCAGTGCGATAGCAATCACGATGCGCGCATCGCTGATTTTCGCTGCGCCGCGGTTCACTAACTGAGTAATATCGGCAGCGGAACGAATCACCACCAGCTGGTCAGTCGCCGTGTCGGCTGCGCTGTAATCCCCTGAAGAGGCGGTCTGTGAGGCCGCAATTAAGTCAGACATTGTTGTGTTTACGCTTTTTGACAAAAAAGCCAGCATAGAGGCGAGGTGATACCGGTCACAAGTCCTGATTAAGCATTGCATGAAAACAAATGGCTATAACTTAAAACCCAATGATCTAAGCGTATGTCAGCCAGTATAAAATCGTGCTGGTCACGTTACCGCCACCGGTCAGACCCGCCGGCACGTCGCCTCAGCGATTTCACGGATAAGCTTCGTACATTTCGGCATTTTACCCGGCTATCACCGCCTGCTTTTATAGATCACCATCCATTCCCCTGCGCAAAATTGGACTATTCTTGTTAGCAGCTTGTTTTCACAAACGAAAGTTTTCACCGATGAAAGCAGATTGAATGACGGAGCAGTCGCCGGGCGACAAAACCAACATAACCCGATAAGAGGATAGAACATGACTGTAACAACTGGGCGAGTACGGGGATTTTCAGTGGCAACACTGGCGCTGGTATCTGCATTAAGTTTCAGCGCACAGGCCGCTGATGATGCCGTGCGTGTCGGTTCAAAAATTGATACCGAAGGTTCGCTGCTCGGTAACATAATTATCCAGGTGCTGGAAGCGAACGGCATCCACACCACCAACAAATTGCAACTGGGAACGACGAAAGTAGTGCGCGGCGCTATCACCGCCGGTGAAATCGATATCTATCCTGAATACACCGGTAACGGCGCGTTCTTCTTCTCTGATGATAAAGACCCCGCGTGGAAAAATGCGCAGGCTGGTTTCGATAAGGTTAAAAAGCTGGATTACGATCAAAACAAAATTGTCTGGCTGAGCCCGTCTCCGGCCAATAACACCTGGACTATCGCTGTGCGTCAGGATGTGGCGAGTGCGCACAACCTGAAATCTCTCGGTGATTTAGGCAAATACATCAGCAGCGGCGGCGATTTTAAACTGGCGGCCTCGGCAGAATTTATTGAGCGTCCGGATGCCTTACCGGCCTTTGAAAATGCCTACGGTTTCAAACTCAGTCAGGCACAGTTGCTCTCCCTGGCGGGTGGCGATACGGCGGTGACCATCAAAGCGGCGGCGGAACAAACCTCCGGTGTGAATGCGGCGATGGCCTATGGTACGGATGGCCCGGTGGCGGCACTTGGCCTGCAAACGCTGGAAGATCCGAAAGGTGTGCAACCGATTTACGCACCAGCCCCTGTCATCCGCGAGGCGGCGCTGAAAGCGCATCCGAATATTCCTGATTTGCTCAAACCCGTTTTTGCCTCCCTTGATACTAAAACGTTGCAGGGCCTGAACGCGAAAATCGCCGTTGACGGACAGGATGCGAAAAAAGTGGCTGCGAAGTATTTGCAGGAAAAAGGTTTCGTTAAAAAATAACCGGGCAGTGACGCCCTGAGCACGATCTTCGGATCGTGCTCTTTGATATCAGGTAATGCTTTGACTTATCACTCACCCGTCAAAAACCGCGTCCTGCTGACGTTGGTTTTGCTGCTGTTGCTGGCCGGTTTCGGCCTGGCTTTCGTCAGCCATGCACCTAACCGGCTGGTGTCCGGTAAAGGCATTTCGCTGGCGAGCCTGTTGCAGGGCTATTCTGCGTTACTTCTGCTGCCTGCCGCGTTGCTGCTGATTTGTGCCTTTCTCACACTGTATGGCCGTCATCATTTACTGGTGATGATGCTGGCAGAAATTCTGCTGACCGCCCTGGTCTGGCTGGCAGGGCACAGCGCATTACAACTGTCTGGCGGCAATGAAGACAGTATCGCACGCACTTCGCTGGGCGGCGGTTTCTGGGCCGGCGCAGCGCTTTGTCTGCTGATCGCGTCCGATGCTATTTCCCGTTTTACCCGTAATCACAGCCTGCGTATTTTGCTCAATGTGCAGATGATTGTGCCCGTGATTTTGCTGCTGGCGTACGGCCAGCTTGCTGAGCTTTCGTTGCTCAAAGAATACGATAACCGCTCCGATGTGTTTAACGACGCACTGTGGCAGCATCTGGGCATTTTGACTGGCACGCTGGTGCCTGCTGTGTTGATTGGATTGCCGGTCGGTTTGCTCTGTCACCGCCAGCCCCGCTGGCGCGGGCCGGTATTGTCGGTACTGAACATTATTCAGACCGTGCCATCGATTGCACTGTTTGGTTTGCTGCTCGCGCCGCTGGCGGGGCTGGCAAAAGCGCTGCCGTGGCTGGCGGAGCACGGTATCAGCGGTATCGGGCTGGCACCGGCGATTATCGCGCTGGTGCTGTATTCGTTGTTGCCGCTGGTACGTGGTGTGATTGCCGGTCTTGAGTCAGTGCCGGAAGCGGTGACTGAATCCGCGCGCGGCATGGGCATGAACCGCGCACAGGTCTTTCTTCGTGTGCAGATGCCGATCGCCTTGCCGGTGATCCTGACCGGTATCCGCATTGTGGCAGTGCAAACCGTGGGTATGGCAATGGTTGCGGCGCTGATCGGCGCGGGCGGACTGGGTGCCATCATGTTCCAGGGGTTGCTCAGCAGCGCACTGGATCTGGTATTACTCGGGGTGATCCCGGCGGTACTGATGGCCGTGGTCGTCGACAGCATATTTAAATTCGCAGTTTCAATTCTGGAAACCACACGCAGATGATCCATTTCAAGCAGGTTAGCAAACACTTTGCCGGAAAAGCGGTCGTGCGCGATCTCACGCTGGAAATGGCCAAAGGCGAATTCACCGTGCTGATCGGCACCTCCGGTTCCGGGAAATCCACCACACTCAAAATGATCAACCGGCTGGTGGAGCATGATCGCGGGGAGATTTTGTTTGCCGGAGAACCGATAGAAAAATTCCGGGCGCAGGATTTACGCCGCCGGATGGGGTACGCCATCCAGTCCATCGGGCTGTTTCCGCACTGGACGGTGGAAGAAAACATCGCCACTGTGCCGCAGTTGCTGAAATGGCCGAAAGCGAAAATCCGTGACCGTGTGACCGAACTGCTCGAACTGCTCAGTCTTGACCCGAAACAGTTCCGTCAGCGGTATCCGCACCAGCTTTCCGGCGGCCAGCAGCAGCGCGTTGGTGTGGCGCGGGCGCTGGCGTCTGACCCGGAAGTGTTGCTGATGGATGAACCCTTCGGCGCGCTCGATCCGGTGACCCGTGCTACGTTGCAGGAAGAAGTGGCTCGTATCCATAAAATCACTCACCGCACCATCGTGCTGGTGACACACGATATCGATGAAGCGCTGGCGCTGGGTGACCGCATCGTACTGCTCAACGACGGGCAGGTGGTGCAGCAGGGCACGCCGCTGGAACTGCTGACGCAACCGGCGACGTCATTTGTGCGCGATTTCTTCGGTGGCAGCGACATGGGGATCCGTTTGTTGTCGCTGTGCGAAGTTGGCTCACTGACGCGACGCGGCGAGCCGTATTCCGGCAGCCAGCCTCCGCTGACCGAAAATATGAACCTGAGTCAGGCGCTGTCAGCCTTTGTCGCACAGCAGGTTCAGCAATTGCCGGTGGTTGATGAGCAGGGGCAGCCGCTGGGCGTGCTGCATTTTGCAGATCTGACGGCACCCAGGAGCGGCGCATGAAACAGACAGTAGTGCGGATTATCACCGATCCTTTACTCTGGCTTTTCGCGCTGTTACTGGCGCTGATTTTCGGCATGACGTCGCTCGGCGGCCTGTTCCACTGGATGTTCCCGGCACTCAGCAGGCCGGTGTATCAGCAGGAAAGTTTCGCTGCGCTGGTACAGGCGCATCTGTTACTGGTGGGGATTTCCAGTCTGATCGCGGTGGTGATTGGCGTGGCGGCGGGCGTCGGTGTGACGCGTCCGGCAGGCAAAGAATTCCGCTCTCTGGTGGAAACGCTGGTGGCCATGGGGCAGACCTTTCCGCCGGTTGCGGTGCTGGCCGTGGCGGTGCCGGTGATGGGGTTTAGCGAAAAACCGGCGATTATTGCGCTGGTGCTTTACGGGTTGTTGCCGGTTTTACAGGGGACGATTGCCGGTATTGAATCGGTCCCGGCGTCGGCGCGCGAGATTGCGCAGGGCGTGGGGATGAGCCGCTGGCAGATGCTGCGAAAAGTGGAAATTCCGCTGGCGGCACCGGTGATTATTTCAGGGATCCGCACGTCCGTGATTATCAATATCGGGACGGCGGCAATAGCCTCGTCGGTCGGTACCTTGAGCCTCGGCTCGCCGATTATCATCGGCCTGAGCGGTTTTAATACCGCTTATGTATTGCAGGGCGCGGTGATTGTCGCACTGCTGGCGATTTGTGTGGATATGCTATTTGAACGCTGGAGCCAATGGTTACAACGCTGGCAGCAACGGTCAGTGGGCAAATCAGTTCGCTGATGCCGGCGCTGGTGCAGGCACTACTGAAGGGGCGTCGCTGTCGCTGACCGGTTTAGCGTCGTCCTGAATCACCACCGCATAACCGGCAACCATCACGCCACCAATTGCGCCGATTGCCATCAGACCAAACAGCGCGATAAATAATTTTTTGCCAAGCGAGTTCATGTAAGTACCTCAGGATTTTGAACGGGGAATTATAAATCGTTTCCTCACCCCTGCAACAGACTATTCATGCTGTGATTACTTTTAGGGGGGATGCCATCGCATTTTTCGTCATATACAGAAACTTTTTAACAACATTTTGACGCGATCGCACAGATTTCCTTGCCGTTATTCGCGCCAATAGCGTTAACTGTCTGCCTTCGTTATCACGCTAATAAGTTATTCCTATGACTGGTTCTGCTACCCGTTCTCTGCTGCCACTGATCGCTGCACTTTTTGCACTGTATTTTATCTGGGGTTCTACCTATTTCGTCATCCGCGTGGGCGTAGAAAGCTGGCCACCGCTGATGATGGCCGGGCTGCGTTTCTTCCTCGCCGGGTGCATTCTTTTTAGCTTTCTGTTGTTACGCGGGCATAAAGTGCCGGCGCTTAAACAGTGGATGGCCGCCGGTGCGGTGGGAGTTTTGCTGCTCTCTGTCGGTAACGGGCTGGTGACGGTGGCTGAACATATGCAGGTGCCGTCAGGCATTGCTGCGGTAATGGTCGCGACCGTGCCGCTGTTTACATTGTGCTTCAGTCGTCTGTGGGGTATGCCCAACAGCCGCCTCGAGTGGACCGGTGTCGCGATAGGCCTGTTCGGGATCGTGCTGCTCAATACCGGCAGCAATCTGGTAGGCAACCCGTGGGGTGCGGCGCTGATCCTGCTTGCCTCGTTAAGCTGGGCATTCGGTTCGGTGTGGAGTTCGCGTCTGCCGTTACCAAAAGGCTTAATGGCCGGTGCCGCAGAAATGATTATTGCAGGCGTGGTGCTGCTGGTAGCCAGCCGGTTCAGCGGTGAGCATCTGACGGCAGTCCCCGGAATGAGCGGTTTTCTGGCGCTCGGTTATCTGGTGGTGTTTGGCTCGATGATTGCCATCAGCGCCTATATGTTTTTGCTGAAAACCGTCCGACCTGCCGTGGCCACCAGTTATGCCTATGTGAACCCGATTGTGGCTGTTCTGCTGGGCATTGGCTTCGGCGGTGAATCCCTCTCACCGGTCGAATGGGTGGCGTTAGGTGTTATTCTCTGCGCGGTATTGCTGGTGACGCTGGGAAAATTCGTGTTCGGGCGCAGGAAGACTGAGATTAAAGAAGTGAAGGTTTAATTCTCCCCTTCGCAGGGGAGGGAGCCGATCGAGCTTACCTCACTGCTTCACAAAGAAGATCGTCACCCGCGCGACTTCTACGCCGAATTTTTTCAGCGCGGTGACGTTAAACAGATGCTGCTGATCCTGCTGGTAAATCCAGTCATCGAACGTCAGACGATAGGTGCTGCCGCCTGATTTCACATCCATCACATATTTCCAGTTAAAGGCATTGCCGGCGGATTGCCCGGTGGCGGTGCCGATAATGTCGCCTGCCGTACCGGTATAACTGCCGTCCGCCAGTTTGCGGATACGCCAGATGCGGGTCTGTTTCTCACCATCGTCATACACAAAATTTTCATGCAACGTCAGCGTATCACCCGCCACGTCACCGTGGATTCTCGCCGTGAAACGCCGGGTTTGTTTGTTACTGTGATCCTGCACCATGCCGTAGGCGATGCTGTCACCGGCGAACCAGGTGAAAATATCCAGTTTCGGTTGCGCCTGTGCGTAATCCTGAATATTGGCTTTGCAGCCGGTGAGTAACAGCATACCGCCGACGACCAGCGTGACAAAAATCTTGCGCAGAACAGTCATAAAACCTCCATAAGATGCCATTAATCGGGCGCGGATGCGCCGGTCAGCTTACTGCGTAAATCAGGATACTGCGTGGCAGGCGAGAGCCAGATTGCCAGAAAGGCATCGCGGAATGCCGGGCTGAAAGGCCGTCCCACCGGCGTACTCAGCACGCTGTTGGCGGGCTGGCTGTAAAACTGGCCGCCTTTTTCAGTCGCGACAAACACGATTTCACTGCCGTTACTGACATCCGGCCAGGTGTTTTGCACCGCGTCCGGCCAGCCATTTTTTTGTGCCTCTGCCAGTATGCCCAGAGCCTGCCATTGTTCTTCGGTGGCTTTGGTCAGTTCCTGATGATCAATGCTGCGCAGATATTCAATCACCAGCGCCTGCGGCCATTTTCCGGTCTGATATTTACCGTCAGGTGTCAGCAGTTGCGAATGATAAACCTCAAAAGGCCCCCAGCTCAGGGTGGCGCGTCCGACCTGTTGCCATGCCCCCCATGGTGTGGCAGCCAGGGCAGAGAAAGACATCATCAGCGAAAGTGCTGCCAGCAATAGGCGTGTCATCGGGTTTTCCGTCCTGTGTTATGGCTGAGCAGTACCGGCAGGCTGATCAGCGGTAAGAATATCGCCCAGCCTGTTGCCAGCAGCAGCCAGACATAAACGGGTGTGGCGAGAAGTTGCATGGCACCGAGTTGCATTCCCAGGTAATAGGCCAGCGGGCCACTGACCGCGCCGAGAGGTATCAGCCAGTACCACGTCAGCCGTAAATTGCTGAGTAACCACAGCCACCAGGCGCTGAAGCCCAGCCATAACGCCATCATCCACGGTGGGACGGCGGAAGAACCCGTAAATTCAAACAGCCCCAAAATGCACCACAGCGAATCCATTATGATGCCCAGCGTGCAGGCAACGGCGACCCATAACCGGCGTTTTGCTGGCGTAAACGCCAGCATCAGAAAACTGCTTAACAGCAGGAAGAGGATAAAGCGCCCGCGCCCCCACACGGCCAATGTCCACCAGACGTCAAAGCCCAGTGTCAGCAGCCAGAAGCGCAAAGATTTCATCCGCGTCGCTCGGCAACAAGCTGAACGGTGCTGATGGTGCGGGCACGGAAACCTGCCTCGCAGTAGCACAGATAGAACAGCCACAGGCGGCGGAAATATTCGTCCTGCATCCCGTCGGTCTGCGTGCTCCAGTAGCGCTGAACCCGTTCCCGCCATTCATGAAGCGTACGGGCGTAATCGGAACCGATATCGAACAGATCACGCACCACCAGACTGGTGCAGCGGGTCATCGCGTCATTCATGGCAGTAATGGAAGGCAAAAAGCCACCGGGGAAAACATAACGCTGAATAAAATCGACATTACGGCTGTAGGCGGCATAACGCTGGTCTGCAATAGTAATTGCCTGAATGGCCATCCGCCCGTGAGGTTTGAGCAGCGCGTTACAGCGTTTGAAAAAGGTGGAAAGATACTGCTTGCCGACCGCTTCGATCATCTCTATCGACACCAGTTTGTCGAACTGACCCCGCAATGAACGATAATCTTCAAACAGCACCGTCACGCGGTCACTCAGCCCGGCCTGTTCGATCCGTTCACAGGCAAAGCGATATTGTTCGCGGGAAATGGTGGTCGTGGTCACCTGACAGCCGTATTCCCGCGCGGCAAATTCGGCCATGGCGCCCCAGCCGGTGCCGATCTCCAATAAATGATCGCCCGCTTTCAATTGCAGCTGTTCACATAAACGGCGCATCTTGGCTTCCTGCGCCTGTTCCAGGGTCATCTGCGGTTCCTGATACCAGGCCGATGAATAAAGCATCTTCTCATCAAGAAAACCCTGGTAAAAATCGTTGCCCAGGTCGTAATGGGCCGAAATATTTTTACGCGCCTGTGACAGACTGTTACGGCGGAAAAAATGAACGATTTTTTTGGCTGGCGTACTCAGCCAGCTGAGGCGTGCTTCGAGTTTGTCGACCAGCCTGAGGTTCTCGGCCAGCAGTTGCAGAACAACGGTCAGATTGGGCGTTGTCCAGTCGCCATCAATAAAGCTTTCACCGGCGGCGACGCTGCCACCCAGCAGTACACGACGGTAGGCACGCAGGTGCCGGATGTCGATTTCACCCTGTAATACCGCAGTCGGATCGCCAAATAATATTGCCTCCTCGCCGGGTTCCCGCAGGGTCAGGCCGGCACCCTTAAGCTGCTTTAGTACACCAAGAATCAATGCGCGTGCCGCCTTGCTGCGCCTGTTATTCGCCCTGTCACGGGCGAGCTGCATTTCAGGTTGACTCATGGTCAGTCCTTATCAACGGGAGGATGAGAATAAACGGGGGCCCGTTTCAGCCACAGTTTCAGCGCCTGCCAGTAAATGGTCAGTGCGGTTTTTGCGGTCATAAGAGGCAATCGCCACAATTGCTGACGCAACGCCGTGCGGGTCAGCGGACGGGCTGTCAGTGAAAGGGTTGCATCGAATTCCCGTGTCTGGCGGTGATTTTCGATAGTGATATGCAACTGCTTTCCCGGCGGTGTCAGCCGCCAGTGATAGACCATGTCCATCGGATTAAAAGGCGACACATGAAAGGCTTTCGGCACCGGTTGCGAACCGTCAGGGAGGACGGCATAGGTGTGGCGCTCGTTCCAGGGTGTATTACGCACCTCGGCCAGCATCCAGCGCAAAACACCCTGCTGATCATAGAGATAGTAAAAATTCACCGGATTAAAATAGCAGCCGAAATAGCATAACTGACACAACAACATCACCCGTCCGTCCGGGCGTTCGCCGGTCAGTGCTTCAATTCGCGCCTGCGCTTTGGTTTTGATATCACCGCCGCCGAGATAATCTTTGCGGCGAAAACTGGCGGCGGAAAACCGTTCGAGCTGAATACCTTTTGCAGGTAACTGATCCAGTTCATCCAGGTCAATCAGCGGCATGAAAATATCGTAGTCGAAACGGTGTTCAACCGGCGTAAACCGGCGATGGCGCACCGTGCCGACATACAACTGGCTGTTCATGACGCTTCCTGTTTTTCATGCTCATTGTGTAACCGGCCACTGAAAAGTTGCAGGTTGAGTTTCTCCGCTACGTCACGCGCGCTGTTAACGCCGTCTTCATGAAAGCCGTTGTACCAATAGGCCCCGCAGAACCAGGTGCGGTTGTGACCATTGATCCGGTAGCGTTCCTGCTGCGCGTGATGACTGGCGAGATTGAGAACAGGATGCATGTAGGTGGTACGGAACAGAACCTTGTTTTCATCAATCGGTGTCAGCGGGTTGAGTGACACACAAAAAGTCTGCGGTGCGTTCAGTCCCTGCAAAATATTCATGTTATAGGTCACACTGGCACGGCGATGGTGTGCTGCATTACTGTCGCGCATATCTGCGCGGTCCGTCAGATGCAGTGAATTGGGCAACTGATAATTCCAGCTCGCCCAGGCGCGTTTTTCCCGTGGCAGGAGATGTGTATCAGTATGCAAAATGACGTCATTGCTCTGATAAGGCAGGGCGCTGAGAATGCTCTGCTCATCTGCGCTGGCGTTATCACCCAGAATCGCCAGTGCCTGATCGGAGTGACAGGCAAAAACAATCTGATCAAAATGCGCCTCGCCGTACGGCGAGTGCAGCGTCACGCCGGCAGGCGTGCGTATGACCTTACTGACCGGCGCATGCGTGAGCAGCCTGACGTTGGCCGGAAGTTTTTCCTGCATCCGGCGGATATATTCCCGCGACCCGCCGGGTACCACCATCCACTGCGGGCGGTTGCTGACGTCCAGCAGCCCGTGATTATCGAAAAAGCGCAGGAACATCGACAGCGGGAATTCCGCCATATCGCTCAGCGAAGAAGACCAGATGGCCGCCCCCATCGGCAGCACATAATGCAGGGCGAAAAACGGCGTGAAACCGTTTTGATCAAGCAAATCAGCCAGCGTATCTTCGTCATTGTGCGGGTTCAGCAGGCGTGCTTTGCACAGTTTGTTAAACCGCAGGATCTCAAGGATAAACCGCCAGAATTGCGGCCTGAACAGATTGCGGCGCTGGGCAAACAGGCTGTTCAGCGAGTGGCCGTTGTATTCAAGTTTGTTAACCGGATTGCGTACGGAAAAACTCATTTCCGTCGGCTGGCCTTCAATGCCCAGTTCTTTGAGCAGGGCAATAAAATGCGGGTACGTCCGCGAGTTATAGACGATAAAACCGGTGTCGATGGCGTATTCTTTTCCGTCGGAAATCACATCCCGCGTGGCAGTATGTCCGCCTAACGTTTCCGCGGCTTCAAAGACGGTAATCTCGCAGTCTGGCTGACTTTTTGCCAGCAACCACGCACAGCTCAGCCCTGAGATCCCACTGCCCACAATCGCGACTTTTGTTGTCATTTTATTTCACCATTTTCCGGCATAACCTTTGTTGCAGACTAACGGGCAGCAACGAAGCTACCTTGAGTAAACGAACAAAAAGTGGGGGGAAAGCAATTTCATTGTCACCGCGCGCCAGTTTTTTACGGATATGCTTTGAGGCTTGCGTGACGCTTACCATCATCGGCATCGGGAAATCATTGCGCGATGTCAGCGGCGTTTCGACAAACCCCGGCTGGATCAGGGAAATATGAATCTGACGTTTCGCCAGATCAACCGCCAGAGAACGGGCAAAAAAGGCCAGCGCGGCTTTGGATGCTCCATAAGCTTCACTGCGTGCAAATGGCAGCAACCAGGCGACGGAACCCACCAGTGCCACCCGACTGCCGGGTGCTAAGCCGGGCAGCAGGGCATCAAGGCAATTGACCGGACCGGTAAAATTGGTGTTCATCACCCGCATGACTTTTTCGGCATCGACGACGCCATTGTCGAGATATTCGCAGGTGCCGGCGCAAAGAATCGCTAAATCGACCTGCCGGCCCTGCAGGGCCTCACGGGTTGCGTGTAAATCAGTGATATCAAAACGTAGCGGGATGATGAGCGGGCTGGCTGCGGCGACCGCCATCAGCTTTTCCTCATCGCGCCCGCAGGCAATGACTTCCCAGCCTCCGGCGGCATAATCCTGCGCCAGTTGTTTTCCGATACCTGAACTGGCACCGGTAATCAGCACGCGGCGCATTATTTCAACCTGGCTTTGACAGCGCGTACGGCACTGCCGAGCACCGGAACGTGTTCATACAACATTGCACCGAGATCGTAATAATCGCGCTGATAGATAATGCGGTTTTCATTCATACGCAGATGGCTTGCGCCGTTAAGGAACATCTCCTGACCCTTTTTCAGTGCCGGATGCGAAAATCCCATCTGCCAGAACAGTGAGGCTTCATCGCCCTGAACCAGCGGAGGCTGGATCTCAAAACGGCAGTAATTCACTTTTTTAAGCAGTTGCGCAAAATAGTGTTCCAGCGCATCAACGCCTTCGTAATGCGATACCGGATCGATAAACACTACCTGCGGATGATAAATGCGTGAAAGCTGCGGCAGGCGGCTGGTGTCGAGATAGCTGTAAAACTCGCACAGCTGCGTAAGAACATCGGCGGATAGGGTGGTCTCAGGAAAATGTTTAATCATTATTTTTTCCTTGCTGAGGGACTGGCACGATATGAAGACCGGCATGACGGTCATCCTCATGCAGGTGCTCGCCGGACTCATCTTCCACTGCGTCTGTTTCTTCTGCCCCCAGCAACACGGCGGTACTGCCCAGCAGGACTATCGACAAACCCTGTTCCACCCAGTTCAACAACCGCTGGCGCTGAACCTGTGTCAGACGGCCTTCAGACCACAACAGAATTTGTGAACCGCTCAGGTTTTCCAGGTAAGGTTCGCTGAGCTGAACCGGCAATATCTCGATCTGCAATCCTGCTTCGCAACGCACAATGGCTTCGAGCCACAACTCGGTGCTGTCCACCTGACCCCAGCCGACCAGGGTGGCCAGCGGGCCGGGACGTTTACGCGCCGCGTTCATGCTCATCACCGAATGTTCAATGATCAGGCCATCGAGCTGGCTGCGTAACATCAGCAGTCGTGAATCGCCGGAACTCAGACGCGCACGAAGCGGACGAAGCACATTATTCACGAATGCCGCCGCCGGATATTCACGGCCACACTCCATTATCAGCTGACGAACTTTTTGCGGGCGGCCGTCCTGTAAGGCGGTGAGCAACTGATGTTCTGACTGTGACCAGCCGCCGGGTAGCGCATCCACTTTGCCTTCCAGCAGCGATTTCACCTGTCCGACCGGAATGCCGCGATTGATCCACCCCAGGATGGTGCGGATGGTATCCAGATCATCATCATTAAACAGACGATGACCGCCTTCCGTGCGTTGCGGCTTCAGCAGGCCGTAACGCCGCTGCCAGGCACGCAGCGTGACCGGGTTGATACCACAAATTCGAGCGACTTCGCCGATGCTATACAGAGACATAATTCAATCCAAAATATTCATACCACTTATAAGCTAACTCTAGCGCCAGATTTCAAACTTGTACAACTTTATTATTTTTGTACAACTTGTCTCATTCTTTTGGGTTACAGGTTTTTAACTTGCAATATTCTCACATCAGAGATATTTTCCCTTTATTGAGATTTTACGGCAGGACAACAAATGGACGCAGGGCAGGAGAGTCATGACCGCCGGCTGGCGGAACGGCTGACAGCATTGCGCGTCAGTCAGGGCTGGTCACTCGAACAACTGGCGCAGCTGACCGGCATCAGCCGCGCAACGCTTTCACGCGTAGAACGGGCAGAAACCAGCCCGACCGCCTCGTTACTTGGCAAACTGAGTGCAGCTTACGGGCTGACGATGTCCCGTTTGCTGATGGCGCTGGAAGATAATCCGCCGGAGCTTATCCGCGCTTCACAACAACCGGTCTGGCATGACCGGCAAACCGGCTTCGAGCGTCGTTCTGTCTCCGCGCCGGCACCGGGATTTCGCGCCGAACTCATTACCGGCGTGCTGAAAGCGGGCGCGACTATCTCGTATGATTCGCCGCCGGTAGAGGGCCTCGAACAGCACATCTGGCTGCTGGAAGGCGTACTGGAATTCACGCTCGATAGCCGCAGCTACCGGCTGGAAGCGGGCGACTGCCTGCGTTTTCATCTCCAAGGCGCGTCTTCTTTTCACGTTCCCGGCCCGGCTGATGCACGTTACGCCATTGTTATTTCACGTCCTTAATGTCTGATGAGAAAGGTTGGTTCCGATGCAACATAATCATGAAGTGGTGATCAGTGAAGTGCAGGGGGATGTATTGCCGGTGGACGATCTGGATGCGCTGGCCGAAACCCTGATGCAGTCCGTGGCGCGGGGTGCCAGCATCGGTTTTATTCTGCCGTTCGGTTTTGTGCAGGCGCAGGCGTTCTGGCAAAAGTTATTACCGGCTTTTGCGCGGGGAGAAAAACGTCTGCTGGTGGCGCGTCTGGCGGGCAAAATCATCGGCACGGTGCAGCTGGTGGTTGATCAGCCCGCCAACGGTGCGCACCGTGGTGACGTGGTTAAACTGATGGTTCATCCTGATGGCCGCCGCAAAGGTGTTGCGCGCCGACTGATGACAGCGGTTGAAGCGCTGGCGCGTGAGGAGGGTAAAACGCTGCTGGTGCTGGATACGGTGACGGGCAGCCCGGCGCAAACGCTGTATGAAAATCTGGGCTTTACCCTGAGCGGAACGATCCCGCACTATGCGATGTCGACGGCGGGGATGCTGGAGTCCACCAGCGTGATGTATAAAGTGCTGATGTGAAATGTTTTAAAGTCAAAACCGTGGGCGTCGGCTCACAC
>NZ_JAFMOS010000078.1 GCF_019049755.1 Rahnella perminowiae | reverse complement strand
GCTTGAGCTATTAATTGCCCCAAACTTAATATCACTAAAATTTTTTCCGCCATCATTACTGGCTGACAAGATACTGTAAGCACAACCTCTTAGAGAGTCTCCACAAGCATCGTTATCACCACTCACCAATGGAATCGCCAGCATGTCGTCGTTTTTCGCTGCCCAGATAAACTTGCCCTTATAGTTCATTGTTCCCCTGGAAAGGAACCAGAGCTTCGTTTTTATCTTCTTGTTATCATTGTGATAATAAATTGAACCATCATCACAATTCGAATAATCCTCCAGCGTGAGATAGCGATTTTTATCGATACGATAAATCACCTGTGGTGGGTTATGGATGGGTTGTACAGCCACCTTTCCTGGCTGCGTGGATGTTTGCACCGGAGGCGGTGTCACCGCACAGCCATTCAGGCTGGTCAGCGAGAATACTAATGCACCTGCGAGTAAATTTAGCTTTTCCATGGTCATCCTTGATTTGTTAGCTGAGAAGGGACCATTGCGGCATTGCAGGTAAATTGAGTTGTGCTGTGAGGGAATGGCATCAATTTTGGAATTGTATCTTGGGGAGTATTATCTCTTAT
>NZ_JAFMOS010000079.1 GCF_019049755.1 Rahnella perminowiae | reverse complement strand
ATATTTAGGTAGGTAAACATTCCTTATACGGATAGATACGTCGGGCATTACTCGTAAATTAAAGGATTAAATACGAACAAAAAATTACTTCCTGTATCCATTGCGGCTTTAATGATGATTGGCGGTATGAATACTGCCTCTGCTGCTTCTATACTTTTCACCGGTACAATAGGGGCGAGTAGTTGCGTCCTTGATGTGAATAACAGTGGTTCTACAGTAGGCGATGTCGATATGGGCAGCATTTCGATTAGTGCGCTGACTGCTAATAGTGGCGCAACTTCAGCTGCCGTTCCGTTCACTATAAGCCTAAAGAATTGTACCGGTGGTTCAAATTATTCAATTGAATTTGCTGGCACCAGCCCATCTTTTAATAACAATTACTTCCTTGCTCCGGAGTCAATGGGCTCCGGTGTATTCTATGAAATCAAAGACAGCGAAGGTCGGAACGTCAAATCTAAAGAGTTAATTGCAACCAATATCTCTAAAGATGGAGAGTCTGCTAACATGCATTTCACTGTAAACTTATTGGCAATAAACCAAATGGTTAATCAAGGTAGTTTCGTTATGGCTAATGGTATAAATG
>NZ_JAFMOS010000080.1 GCF_019049755.1 Rahnella perminowiae | reverse complement strand
TTATTAAAGTGCGGGTTAATTAAATCTATATATAAGCGTAGAGTAATCACGAAAATACGCAAGAATTATGCTTATTTATGCAGATGTTCTGTGCATCGCTATGATTTAATATATAAATATCAGATATTGACCCGGGGATTTAACAGTACAGGTTGTTCTAAGACGGCAGGTACTGGGCAGAAAAAGTCTCTTTGTATAGAATAATTTCCGTCTTCCAGGTAGCCCGGCAACATCCCTGTTATCGGCTGCCGTTATTGTCTGTCACCCGCTGCGCGGGCTGTCACACCGGTCAGCATCTGCGGACCGGTGATAGTCAATCATATGCAGAACGGCGGTGATCAGAAATTATATTGCACACCAATGCGGAAACGGGTCTGACGTTCATCCGTCGTTTTACGCACGGAAACATCACCAACCTGTACGTAAGGTGTCCATTGTTTATTTATATTATAAGCCACTTTCAAATCCTGCTCATAATCCCACTTATCATTATCATACAGGATCTGATCACTGTGTTTATAAATATAGTTATATTCAAACCGCCAGTCGGCAATTTTATAACCCAGCCAGATTTCACCGCGGTT
>NZ_JAFMOS010000081.1 GCF_019049755.1 Rahnella perminowiae | reverse complement strand
GGCTTCTAATAATCTGATCGCTTCCCTGCTCAGAGCCGGAATATGACACCTCGGCTTCACCAGAGCCACCTGGTCAGTTAAAACCAGCGACGAATTCCGAAAAACAGGATGAGAATAGGCTATTTTATAAAAAATACTGCCAAAGCGACTTGAAGATTTCAGTAAGGGTAATCCAACTTCTAAAGAAAAAAACACATAGCCATCATTTCCCAACATGGAAATATCGATAGGCTGAGTGTTGCGGGTATTAAACCTGATCCCCTTGCCCGTTAGTTCCTTCCTGGAATATAAAATCAGATCACCCGCCTTATTAACCACATCGGGGGAATTTGTACAGTGAACGGCATAGAAAGAGGACTGTGTAAGTACATTGAAAAAAATCTGCTCCTGAACGGTCAGTTTCCCCAGAGCAATACGTAATTCGTGGTAATTATGCAAGGAATAGCCATCGAGTGTTTTGTTACCTGACTTCCATAAAATGCCATTGCGCATCATGCTCTCACTCGTCTGAGAAGACCATCGGTTGCGTATATTATGTAAGAGCTTTTTGCCTGCGTCATTCTGAGTGAGAATTTTATTATCCGGCGTAAGCA
>NZ_JAFMOS010000082.1 GCF_019049755.1 Rahnella perminowiae | reverse complement strand
AGACAGGGAATACATTGCATTGAGAATACAGTAAAGGGTTGGTTTATTAAAGATGTTGACACTGAAATAATAGAAAATTTCATCCAAGAGTTTCAAGCTCATAGCAAGTTCTCTTTTAAAAAATCAAACGCGCTAAAATATTTAAGAGAAATCTCTGATATATGCTCGAAGTCGGACGTGTTATTGATCTCAAAAGATAGTAATAATATAGCACCTTATGATTTTACCTTAGTACCTCAAGATCGTAAATCTTCGAAACTCTTCAAAGAAGAAAAATATTGGCAAACTGCGAAAAGCAGGGTTGCAAGTAAGTTAGACGAACGACTCGGTTTAAATCCTATACAGTTAGAGCTTGCAGAAAATAATTCTAAAGATAAAAACATATCTGACCGAGATTATAGGAATGTAAGAGGAAAACCTCTATTAATGATTCATATGCTTGATCTTCATGAGAACGATGGGGACGGCGGAGAAAAAATTCATTCCGTTCCAGCATTCGGTATAAGCTTCCCAACTCATTTGTATACGAAATCAATAGAGATAAAAGTTAACAAAGTTTGGTTAGAAAGTTTCATGGGAAGTGTATATGACACCCC
>NZ_JAFMOS010000083.1 GCF_019049755.1 Rahnella perminowiae | reverse complement strand
TCTCCAGGCATATTAGCTGGGTAGGTCGTCTTGCTATTGAAATTACCAAGCAGGCCTACTTCCCTAACTAGTTTTATAGCTTCTTTTTTTGATTGTGCCAGCAATGCAGTTGAAATCATTTTTTCTTAACCTTCTTAGATTCTAATTCTCTAATCATGGCTTTAAGACCTTCCGCGCCATACTCTTGAATTAACTTTTCAAGATCACTATTTTTCTCTTCTGTCTCTACTCTTTTAAGGTCAATTTCTATTTGCCTAATCTTAGCGTCCGGCGGATATTTATAGCTAAGTGAAGGAGCCTTCTCTAGTGCATCTGATATTTCATCAAAAAGCTCCAAGGCAGTTCTTCCAATCCCAGTCATAGTTAGCCAGCCTTTTGTCCTAGTCATGGCGGTGAATAAAAGATTTCTATTTTTTACGTTCGGATTGTAATATAAGGATTCACAACCGACGACATAGACACTATAGCTTTCATTCCCTTTTGCTTTATGGACGGTCGAATAAGTGACTTTATTGTCAATGGAAAAGTCACTTATATTATATCGGTCTGCATTTACATTGTTAATATCAATATTTTCGGATGAAAGATAGTCTGAAAT
>NZ_JAFMOS010000084.1 GCF_019049755.1 Rahnella perminowiae | reverse complement strand
CTTTTATGCCATCCCTTTCTTTTCTCATAACTCATTGAGACAAAACACCTTTAAATCAAATCCATAAACTAAATTGCAAAAGCAAAATCAAGCGCGGTATTTGCTTTTCTCAAAGGAGAACGCGGATAGGCGACCGTTAACGTCATTGTTCCTATATGCAGTGCGCACAATTCTACTCAGAGCGCGGGCCACCTTGCTAAGCGCTGCCACTTCTCTGGCGTGTAGGGTCCGTCAGGTCTTGTTCTTCACCAGTGACAGATGCCCCCTTTTTAACATCTCCATGCAATCGCAGAATTTGTGCCCTCTCACTTTCTGGAAGCATTGCAAACGCAGAGATTGATTCAATGCCTCTGAGCGCGTTAATGATGCCTGTAATTCCATGCTGAACTATTGCGAGGGCGAGCTGATGCCGCTGGTCCTTAGTCATGACGCTGAGAACGCTAGCAAGCTGATCGTCGCAAAATATGGCCGTTCTCTGTCCTCAGTTCGGCATTAGCGACCGCCTTGGCTGGGAGCTTATCAGCCAGTCCGGTGGCCAGTCTGGAAGACAGCAGCAGAATTTATTTTAGTAAAAATATTCACCGTAAAGGGGCCGGATTATTCC
>NZ_JAFMOS010000086.1 GCF_019049755.1 Rahnella perminowiae | reverse complement strand
ATTATATACAGTAATTAATTTTATGAGGTTACTATGAGCGCAGAATGGTATTTGCTTTATTGTAAAAGTGGTCAGTCCAGTAGAGCGCAGGCACATTTAACAAATCAGAAGGTCCATTGCTTCAATCCGGTTATAGAAGGCCAGCTCTTGGTTAAGGGGAAGATCAAACACGGCGTCGAACAACTCTTCCCGAACTATATGTTTGTGAAATTTTACCCAGAGGTCATTCACACGACCACTCTTGCAGCAACAAGGGGGTCAGTCACTTTGTTCGCTTCGGTACTAAGTTAGCAACTCTTGCGGACAGCTTCATGGATGCGTTAGTTGAACGAGTCCCAAGACACCAGAGTAGTGAAGGTTTTGGGATACGGAGTGGTGATAAAGTGGTGCTTACCGACGGGGTTTTTGAAGGGTTGGAAGCCATCTTTCAGGAAGTAGATGGCG
The DNA here is from genome assembly GCF_019049755.1 of Rahnella perminowiae. Taxonomy (GTDB): domain Bacteria; phylum Pseudomonadota; class Gammaproteobacteria; order Enterobacterales; family Enterobacteriaceae; genus Rahnella; species Rahnella perminowiae. The sequence continues at coordinate 162 of NZ_JAFMOS010000086.1, read as the reverse complement.
AATCACGTTCTATGTTGCTTTTGAACTTGGTAAACCAAATCGTTATTGAATCAGTTCCCAACATGAATTCTTATAAATGTGCATGATGTAAATGGAAAAATGTTATTTCCAACATTAATGGCCATTTTTCGTATTTATTTTTAATACTTACCAATCAGAATC
>NZ_JAFMOS010000085.1 GCF_019049755.1 Rahnella perminowiae | reverse complement strand
ACTGATACTTACTGACCGTATTATATCAATAGGGGCTATATCAGCCCCAAATGTATTATGCTGTAGTTCGTTCGTTCCAAGCATCGGTATATTGAATGTTGCCATCAACATACTTCCAAGTGATTTTCTCATAACGAAGTGCAACGTTTTCCATATGGCCTGTGCCGGGACAGCCACGGGTATCGTGCATCATCGGTGTTACAGAAATGACCTTTACGGTTTCAAGCAAAATGTTGAAGTACTCGACTTCTTGCCCTGCATCGTTGATGCAATACCATTTGATTTCGGCAGAGTGTAACGTTTGACCTGTACCAACTGCCTTGTATAAGTAAGGACTTGATGAGTCGATTTCCTTATCAAACTGGAAAGGGGCATGTTGTCGAGTACCTGTTAGCTTCCCTGTGTTGCTATCAGTTGGGATACTCAGGTTATGGTGAATCGATCTTAGTTCTATGCTTCCTTCACGATCCTTTACATCGGATGAACCACGGATATTTGCACCGCCATCGTCTTTAAGCCATAAGTGAACTGGTACAGCCATTGATTTAGCTCCTTGCTAATCGTACAACCATTTACCGGCTTTTGCCGACTCTATCAACATACCAA
>NZ_JAFMOS010000087.1 GCF_019049755.1 Rahnella perminowiae | reverse complement strand
TGATAACGCGATCCCATTGACGACAGACCCGAGTGTTATAGAGGCTAATGCTTTGATGGCAACAGCACTGGCGACACAAATTAAAGTCGTGAGTGAAATCATCAAAACCTATGACGAACGAATCGAAGCGCTGTTTGACACATTGCCAGATGCGGGGCTGTTCAAATCACTTCCGGGCATGGGGCCGTGTATGGGCCCACGGATGCTTGCTGCACTTGGTGATAACCGTGACCGGTTTAACAGCGCTGAAGAAATTCAAAACTACGCAGGTGTTGCACCGGTGACAGAACGAAGCGGCCAGAAATCCTGGGTTCACTGGCGATGGCAGTGTGCCAAGTTCGTCAGGCAGACCTTTGTTGAATGGGCTGCCAAGACGGTTACCTCATCATACTGGGCCAGACTTTATTATCAGGGACTGCGAGAAAAAGGAAAATCTCACCAGTCTGCAATCCGGGCTCTGGCGTTTAAATGGATAAGGATCATTTACCGCTGCTGGAAGACCAGAACCCAGTACGATGAAGCAAAGTATTTGCTGGCTCTCGAAGCGCGACACTCGCCCTTACTGAAGCCATAAAAAGCTTGTCGAATGTCTCAGGGCGTGAAGCGGAC
>NZ_JAFMOS010000592.1 GCF_019049755.1 Rahnella perminowiae | reverse complement strand
ATTATAAGCCGCCTGTTCGCTCTGTATTAAAAATAACAATAATGATCATTTAAAATAATCAGACGGAAATATAATAATGACACTTTCTCTGACTTCTCCGACACCTCAATATAAAGAAAATAATAAAATAAAGCATCTGCTGAAATATGGATTTTGGGTATTGTGTTTCTCTGCACTACATAATCATGCTGCCCAGGCCGCCGGTAACTGGAACGGTACCGTGCTTGGTTTTGAAGCGCCGGGCGAGGGCATGTTCGGCGATATGCTGGGTATCCGTCCGATCATCGAAGACCACGGTTTCCATTATCAGCTCGGTTATCTGAGTGAATCCTCTTACAACGCTGGTGGCGGTTACAACCATGATAAACATCTGGCGTATATCGATCAGTTCTCGCTGACTTTTACGCAGGATCTGGAAATGTACACCGGCATTCCCGACGCGGCCATCGAAGGGAACATTGTTAACCGTAACCACAACGATAATCTGACCACAGAACGTACACAGGATCCGCGCGTCGGATTTAACGACCTTGCGCAGGAGAGCTGGGGCGGACAGTCAATAACCCGTCTGGGCTGGCTGACCTTTGGCCGTAGTTTCGATGATCGCAAACTGCACTGGCGCATCGGCATGATGAACAAAAATCAGGACTTCGACCAGATAATCCCCTGTGATTTTCAGTTGCTGAGCCAGTGCGGCGGTAAATCCGCCAACTCCATGACCTGGTACAACTGGAATAAACATTACTGGGGCACCACGGTTCAGTACAAACTGACATCGGAACTGACGCTGAAAACCGGCATCATGGAACAGAACCCGGACGCGTCGGATCGTAAATACGCCTGGAGCGGCTCCCTGAAAGGCGCCCGCGGTATCCTGCTGCCGATGGAAGCGGAACTGAAAACCAAGGTGAATGGTTTGCCGGGTATTTATAACTTCGGCCTGCTGTATACCAATTCGCCGCAAACCGATTTGTCGCAGGGGAAAACGCAAAGTGTCGGCGCAACGGATCCGCAAGGTTACCGCAAACACAGCAGCACCTGGTTTATGTATACCGGCTTCAACCAGCAGATCACACAGCGCGGTGATGATCCGAACCGTGGCATGAGCGTGTCATACAGCCTGGGAGTAGGCGACCAGCGCAGTAATACCATTCATTACACGCAGGCAGCTTCCCTGCGCTATCGCGGGCTGTTTGATGCGCGTCCGGAAGACTGGCTGGGCCTGGGTGTGACACATATTCAGATGAGTAACCATTACCGTCAGAATCAGGAAAACCTGAATACTCTTTATCAGGTCGATGATTACGGCAATCCGCTGTATACGCCGCTGTCAGGCCATTCCGTCAACGCCGATCTGTATTATCAGATCAAAGTGCGTTCATGGCTGATTTTGCAACCGGATTTGCAATACTGGTACCGGCCGGGCGGGGTGAAGGAAACGCAGGATGCCTGGGTGACCGGACTTAAGGCCATCGTCACGTTCTGAGTACAAAATTTACGCCTGACTGCGGATCGGATCTGGTAAAATTAACAGGCAGATCCGCAGACTGCGGCAGACAAAACCTGATCATCCGTACGGACGATTGGGTTTTTCTTTTCAGGGAGTCACAATGAAAATCGCCAAAATACTCAATAATAATGTGGTGGTTGTCGTCAACGAACAGCAGCGCGAACAGGTCGTTATGGGACGCGGGCTGGCGTTTATGAAGAAAGCCGGGGATGAACTGGATGACAGCAAAATCGAGAAAGTCTTCGCCCTGCAGAATGACGAACTGGTCGCACATCTGACGGAGCTGTTGTCGCATATTCCGATGGAAGTGATGACGACCTGCGATCAGATTATTTCACTGGCTCGCGGGCGGCTGGGGAAACTTCAGGAAAACCTGTATATCGCACTCACCGACCATTGCAATTTTGCCATTGAACGGCAGAAGAAGGGAGTGCCTATCAGTAATGCCTTATTATGGGAAACCCGCCGTCTCTACCCGAAAGAATATGCCCTCGGGCTGGAAGCGCTGGAGATCATCGACACCCGTCTCGGCGTACGGCTGCCAGTAGATGAAGCGGGTTTTATTGCCCTGCATCTGGTCAACGCACAACTTAACGGTGAAATGCCGGAAGTGGCGCAGATCACCCGTGTGATGCAGGAAATCCTCAATCTGGTGAAATACCAGCTGCGTATCGAATATGACGAAGAAGCACTGAGCTACCAGCGTTTCGTCACCCATCTTAAATTCTTCGCCCAGCGCATGCTCAGCCGCACGGTGGTGGCCGACGACGACATGACCCTGCATGTGGCGGTGAAAGAGAATTATCCGCAGGCGTGGTTGTGCGCGGAAAAAATCGCCGATTACCTGGCCGCGCAATATCAGCGCGAACTGACCACGGAAGAAATTATGTATCTCTCCATTAATATCGAACGGGTGAGAAAAGAGAGTCTGCCGAAATAATCGTCCTGACCGCACGCAGACGCAAAATTTGCATCGCGAAATATGACTGTTCACAATTTTTTATGACGGTTTTTTTTGCCACGGTTAGTGAGAACAGGTAGCATCCTTCGCCGTTATTGCACCAAAACAGTTCCGGCTAAAAAAACTACAGTGGGTAAACCCCATAAACGGCGAGGCTTGCAATCGTTTGCTTGCAGCACCCGGCGTCAGGTGAAGGTTATTTTGGAGAACAACTCATAATGAAGTCTCATAAGAAAACGGCAGAGGCGAAGCACGCGGCTAAACGGCGCTGGCTGGATTCCCACGATCACGGTTATCACAAGAGTATGGGCAACCGTCAGGTTCAGATGATTGCCATTGGTGGTTCTATCGGTACCGGTCTGTTTCTCGGCGCGGGGGCGCGTTTACAGATGGCAGGCCCGGCACTCGCTATCGTGTATGCGGTGTGTGGTATTTTTTCATTCTTTATCTTGCGTGCACTGGGCGAACTGGTTTTACACCGTCCGACCAGCGGCAGCTTCGTATCCTATGCCCGTGAGTTTCTGGGTGAAAAAGCTTCTTATGTAGCAGGCTGGATGTACTTCCTGAACTGGGCGATGACCGGCATTGTCGACATCACCGCAGTGGCTCTGTACATGCACTACTGGGGAACCTTCGGTGATGTTCCGCAATGGATGTTTGCGTTGGGCGCACTGGCGATTGTCGCCACCATGAACATGATTGGCGTGAAATGGTTTGCTGAGATGGAATTCTGGTTTGCGCTGATCAAAGTGGCCGCGATCGCTATCTTCCTGGTGGTTGGTGTGGTGTTCCTCGGCACCGGCAAACAACTGGACGGTAACGCCACCGGCCTGCATCTGATCACCGACAACGGCGGTATTTTCCCGCACGGGCTGTTGCCGGCGCTGGTTCTGGTGCAGGGCGTGGTCTTTGCATTCGCAGCCATCGAACTGGTCGGTACCGCGGCGGGCGAAACTAAAGATCCTGAGAAAGTGCTGCCGAAAGCCATTAACAGCGTTATCTGGCGTATTGCCTTGTTCTACGTCGGCTCCGTAGTGCTGCTGGTTCTGCTGCTGCCATGGAATGCGTATCAGGCGGGGCAAAGTCCGTTTGTTACCTTCTTTAGTAAGCTGGGCGTGCCTTACATCGGTACTATCATGAATATCGTGGTGCTGACGGCGGCGCTTTCGAGCCTGAACTCCGGACTGTATTCCACCGGTCGTATTCTGCGTTCCCTGTCGATGGGCGGCTCAGCACCGAAATTCATGTCTAAGATGAGTGCGCAGCAGGTGCCGTACGCCGGTATTCTGGTGACTGTCGGCATCTACATTGTTGGTGTTATTCTCAACTACTACGTGCCTTCACAGGTGTTTGAGATCGTCCTGAACGTCGCCTCACTCGGCATCCTCAGTTCATGGGCTTTCATCATTGTCTGTCAGATGAAACTGCGTACTGCCATCAAAGAAGGCCGTGCAAAAGACGTGTCTTTCAAGATGCCGTGGGCACCGGTAACCTCATGGCTGACGCTGGCGTTCCTGGCGGGCGTGCTGATCCTGATGGCCTTTGACTACCCGAACGGCACCTACACGGTGGCGACCATCCCGGTGCTGATCCTCCTGCTGGTCCTGGGCTGGATTGGTCTGCGCAAACGTGCGGCTGAAGTGCATGCCGAACAGGCTGAGCAGGAAGAAGCGCATCAGGCAAGTCTTAACGCGAAATAATTCGTTTCGCAGATTTTCAGCAAAGGGCTGCCGTGAAGGTGGCCCTTTTTCATTCGTGCCCGGTAAAAAAATCCGAAACAGCCATAGTGCCTCTCTCCTTTGACTAGGCTTATTCTTTTATGATGAGAGGGGAGCAAATGTTGAAGATTTTTTTACACATATTCTCCAGCCCGGAAAAATTCCTCGGGCTGCTAAGTACCGCAGACAGGGATAACACGCTGGAAGAAGGTGAGCGTATTCTGATTGATGAAAACGGTACGGCGTCAGTCAACCTGGCTAATCAGGAGATGCAGAAAGACTTTGCCCGTCACGTCAAACGTATGAGCGTACTGTAATGGCGACAGCGGTTTTCATGGTCTTAATGGTCTGCGGCTACTGGTACACCACCCGCGACATTTCATCGCGTTTCAAACTTAAACGCACCTTCGGCTGGGACGTCTATTTTTTGGTGGCTCTGTATGGCTGTATTTTTGTCCTGCAGGGGGTGCTGGTCATCGCGCTGGTGTATCTGGTGCTGTGGGGGATTTCTGACGTCATCAACTGGCTGCCCGCTTTGGCGCATCAGCAACAGGATGTGCACTACCATCGTGATTTCATCAACTGGAGCTTTTTAGGTATTCAGGCACCGGTGGTGATTATGCTTGCCGTTTCCGTGATGCTGTGCCTGGTGCGCACCACCTGGTCGCCGGGCTTACGCCTCAATACTGCCGGACGCAAACAACTGTACAAACAACTCACCCGCGCCAACGGCGTGGAAGGGCTGTTGTATCAGTGTATGGAAGAGGGCGATATGGTGTTTATCACGTTACAGTCGCGGCGCGTATATATCGGCATGGTACATACCGCAAAATGTGAAACGAGTTCATCAGACAACGTTGTGGTGATCCCGATGGTCAGCGGCTATCGCGATAAAGATACGCTGGAGCTGCGCGTCGAGCACAATTATGCCCGCTATTATCAGGAACATGGCATCACACCTGTGTCAGAACCGGTGAGTGTATTGAAATTTCGAAAGGTGATTTTACTGAGCCAGATAGAAACCCTGTCGCTGTTTGATCCCTCAAGCGCCTGCGCGTTTAAGAAACTTATTCCGCTGATTGAGGAAGAAATGGCCCGGAAAATTGGCGAGAAGGACGCCTGAAATAAGACGTCCCGCAGGTATTACACGATAGTGAAGCTGAAATCACTCAGACCTTCGATGCCGCCGGTGATCACGTCACCGCGCACGACCGGTCCCACACCGGCTGGTGTACCGGTATAGATCAGATCACCAGGTTTGAGTTCCACCGCCTGAGACAGATAGCTGATAACGTCCGCCACCTGCCAGATCTGGTCGCTCAAATCACCGCGCTGACGTTTCTCACCGTTCACGTCGAGCCAGATTTTACCGGCCGCCGGATGACCTGTCTCACTCACCGGCAGCAGCGGATTCGCCGGTGCGGAAGCATCAAACCCTTTGGCGAAATCCCACGGACGTCCCAGTTTCTTGGCCTGTGCCTGAATATCGCGACGGGTCAAATCCACACCCACGGTGTAACCCCAGACGTGTGACAGTGCGTCTTCAGCGGCAATATTTTTACCGCCTTTTGCCATCGCGACGACCAGCTCCACTTCATAGTGCAGGTCTTCGGTCAGGGTCGGATAGGGCACATTGCCGCTGGCGGGAACCACGGCATCAGCCGGTTTGCCAAAGAAGAAAGGGGGTTCGCGATCAGGATCATGGCCCATTTCGCGGGCGTGCTCGGAATAGTTGCGCCCAACGCAATACACGCGGCGCAACGGGAAACGGGCGCTCTGGCCTTCGACGGCGAGAGACGGAACTTCAGGTGCAGCAATTACATATTCAGTCATCGCATTCACTTCACAAAGTTATCGAATTAACATATTTGCAAAGCGAATCCACATTGACCAGTAAATTTATGTTACTGGTCAATGTCTCACTGTCAGGCTTTGTAACGCGGTGCGGCATGAGCCTGCAGGAAGTTTGGCACCATCGCACCGCGCAGGGCATCAAAATCGTTCCACTGTTTTTCGTCCTGTAGTGGTGGAATGGTGATTTTTTCTTTGCGGTCAAAGCCCAGTAAGGCGGCATCCACCAGTTCACCCACTTCCATCACGCCCGGGACTTCATCGATATTTTTGCCAGAACGTTCCCAGATTTCTGTACGCGTTGCGGCAGGCAGCACCGCCTGAACGTACAGACCGCGTCCGGCCATTTCAAATTGCAGCGTCTGGCTGAAGGTCAGTACAAAGGCTTTGGTGGCGGAATACACCGCAGACTGCAATTCCGGTGCCAGCGCCATGACAGATGCAATATTGATAATTGCCCCGTCTTTGTGGCTGATCAGGCCGTCGAAGGCCACGCGGGAAAGACGTGCGACGGAGGTAACGTTCAGGGCGATCAGATTTTCGATGGCATTGGCGTCGCTGTTTTCAAAACCGGCTTTCAGCGAAGCGCCGGCATTATTCACCAGCAGGGAAATCTGCGGTGTAGCGCGGATAAATTCCTCAACGCGGGTTAAATCTTCGCTGCGGGTTAAATCGGCAGGCAGCACAGTGACGCTGACGCCGGTTTCCTGTTGCAGGCGGTCCGACAGCGCGTTCAGGCGTTGAACGTCACGGGCAACGAGGATTAAATCGTAACCACGTTTCGCCAGGCGATCGGCATAGGTTGCGCCAATGCCGGTGGATGCGCCGGTGATTAAGGCCAGGGGCTGAGAGCGAGTTGTATCTGACATGGTATAACCTCGGTGTTGAGTAATTGGTTTAATAATAAAACCAGATGATTTTTAGCACCAGTGGTTTTATAATGCAACCAGATTTTCTTAAACGCATTAAGCAGGAAGTGCCATGAAACGAACCCGTCTGGAAAACACGCCTTGTCCGGCTGGCCGTGCGCTGGATTTAATCGGCGACTGGTGGACATTGCTGATTGTCCGCGACGCGATGTACGGCATCTCGCGATTCAGCGAATTCCAGCGCAGTCTGGGGGCGGCGAAAAACATTCTCAGCACCCGGCTTAAGGCGCTGGTGGCAGAAGGCATTTTAAAGATTGAACCCGCTGCCGACGGCTCGGCGTATCAGGATTACGTACTGACCGAAAAAGGGCGGGCGCTGCAACCGGTGCTGGTCGCGCTGGGGCAGTGGGGAAGTGAATATTTGTTTGAAGAAGGCGAAGCCTGTACGCAACTGGTGGATATCGAAAACCGCCAGCCGCTGCGTAAGCTGGAAATCCACGCGCAGGACGGGCGGGTACTTGAGAGCCGGGATATTACGGCGATTATTCCTGAGATTTAAAATTTGAATTCGATCAGCTCCTCCCCTGTGAAGGGGAGGAGCTAAAAGCGAAACCCGCAATGACGCGATCGGCTCCCGCGCCTGAGAAAGGGAGGAGCAAGATTACCGCGCAATCCTCTCATGCCAGTATTTTGTAAACTCTTCCTCGCCGTTCAGGCTGACGACCATATCACCGCTGACGATGAAATGTGTCAGGTCGCTGCGCAGTTCAAGCGTAATTTCCGCCTCCATCCACCAGCCTTCACGTCCCATTTTCATGGTCTGTGTGAGCAGATAACGGGCGGAAAGCGGATCGCTGTTACTGACCGTCAGTTCACGACGCAGACTGTGGTCGACGGTGGTGTCGATATCATCAAAGCGGTAAACGCCTTCGCCGAATACGCCCCCCACGCCATGCGTGACGCTGGTCCAGCTGTCCGTGAGGAAATCGTAAGTGATGTTACGGTCAACGCGGCCGGGGGACAGCACAGTTTGCGGCGTCAGCGGTGCGCTTTGTGGTTCCCTGATCGGGCCATCAACCGACACCGGTTGCCCGCACACCGGCAGGCTGAGTTGCGCGCTGTGCAAATCTAACGTCAGCGTCGCGGCTTCAGGCATCGGCCAGATCATCGGCCAGAAGGTGGTGGCCAGCGAGAGCCGCATCCGGTGGCCGGTGGCAAAACGGTGTGCGATACCGTCCAGTTGTACCGGCACTTTGACTTTCTGGCCGGGAATAAGGGGCACAGATTGGTCATGGCCGTGCAGATGCGACAAATTCAACCACCCGTGCGTGACACGGTTTACCGAACCGTCCGGCGCGACGTCAGAAAGCCGGACATACAGCATGGCGGCGGGTTTATCGCTGCTCAGTTCGACGGTAAATTCCGGGAAGCCGAAAATGGTCAGCGGCTCAGCCAGCGGTTCGCCGTCAAAGATTTCCGCCATGCCGTCATCGACACGCTGATCCGGCGGCATTTCGCCGGGCACGCCTGCGCCCATCCATTCACCGGCCATCAGGCCATGGTTTTGCGGCGAACAGATATTGAGCACCCCGGCATCAACGTCCGGTTGGGTATTGAGCTGGCCGCGTGTCAGCCATCGCGGGCTGTGACTGATATTGCTGGCGGTGCCGCGATCAAATCCCACCCATTCGCCACGGCTGACCGGACGCATCGCCGATGGCGGCTGACTGTCCTGCAACCAGGTTTGGATCATCGGGCCTTCCATCGCGCCATTGTCTTCACCTTTCAGCCAGTGATCCCACCAGCGCACGGCTTCCTGTAAGAAACCAATTGCCGGCTCCGGTGTGCCGTCCTGCGGATAAATATGTGCCCACGGGCCGAGAATGGCGCGGCGTGGCACTTTCAGATTATCCATCAGGCGGAACACGGCGTTACTGTAGGCGTCGGCCCAGCCGCCGATGGCCATGACCGGACACTGGATTGCCGGCCAGTCTTCGCATACGGAACCGTGCTGCCAGTATTCATCGCGCAGCGGATGTTCCATCCATAATGCCGGGAAGAACGGCATATTTTCCAGACGGTTCAGCCAGTCTTTGTACCAGCTTTCACCGACCAGCGCCGGATCCGACGGGCGGCTCTGATACGCCAGCATAATGCCGCCCCACCAGAGATTGTCGTTGAGCAGACAGCCGCCTTTGTAGTGAATATCGTCGCGGTAACGGTCGTCGGTGGAGCAGACAGTGATGATGGCTTTCAGGGCGGCAGGGCGGCGGGCAGCGACCTGCAGACCGTTAAAGCCCCCCCAGGATTTGCCCATCATGCCCACATTGCCGCTGCACCAGCGTTGTGCAGCGATCCACTCAATGACTTCCAGTGCGTCGTCCTGCTCCTGAAGCAGGTATTCATCGGCCAGCAATCCGTCGGATTCGCCGCTGCCGCGCATATCCACACGTACGACTGCGTAGCCGTTGCCGGCGAAGAAACCGTGCATCGGTTCGTCGCGGGTGCGGGTCCCGTCGCGTTTGCGGTAAGGGATGTATTCGAGGATCGCAGGAACCGGCTGCTGTTCAGCGTCGTCCGGCAGCCACAGGCGCGCAGCGAGACGCGTGCCATCACGGAGCGGGATCCACAGATGTTCAGTGACGGTGACGGCGTGCGGGAATTCAGTCACGATGCGTTTGGTGTTCATAAGACTCCTGTCGGGGAAATCGCTGCCGCAGGTAGCGCCGTGCCACGCTGGACGAGAACGTCATCCAGCCAGCTGGTGCGCATTTCCGGTACGGAGGTCAGCAGTTTTTCGGTATAGCTGTGCATGGGCGCGCTGAAGACCACGTCAGTATCGCCGCTGGCGACCACCTGACCCTGATACATCACGGCCACCTGATGGGCGATACGTTTCACCGTACCTAAATCGTGGGTGATAAACAGGTACGACAGCCCGAGTTGTTCCTGTAAGCGGCGCAACAGATTCAGCACTTCTTCCGCCACCAGCGGATCGAGTGCTGACGTCGCCTCATCACAGATAATCAGTTCCGGCTGCGCAGCCAGCGCACGGGCGATGCAGACGCGCTGTTTCTGCCCGCCGGAAAGCTCACCCGGGCGACGGTCGATCAGTTTGACCGGCAGTTCGGTGAGTCGCAGTAATTCTTCCACACGCTCACGTACCTGCTTTTTGTTCATGCCGAAATAGAATGTCAGCGGGCGGCCGATGATATCCAGCAGTGTCTGGCGCGGATTCAGCGCCACGTCAGGCAACTGATAAATCATCTGCATGCGGCGCAGCGTTTCTTTATCGCGCTGATGGAAATGATGTGAAAGCGAAATGCCGTCGAAATCCACCGAGCCTTCGGTATCCGTCAGTAAACCCACCAGCGCCCGTGCCAGCGTACTTTTTCCGCTGCCGGATTCGCCGATAATCGCCAGCGTTTTGCCGCGCGGCAGTTGCAGGCTGACGTCATGCACTACCTGCTTACCGTTGTAGCCGGTGCTCAGTTTGCGCATCGTCAGCAACGGCTGACCGGCGGTTTCATGGCCGCCGGTCAGTGGTGTCAGGGCGTGTTCGCGTTCCGCCACCAGTCTGCGGGTATATTCCTGCTGCGGATTTTCCAGAATGGTCTGCGTGCTGCCAGTTTCCACTTCTTTGCCGTGCCGCAGCACCATAATCCGGTCAGCAAGCTGGGCGACAACGGCCAGGTCGTGCGTGATATACAGCGCCGCCGTGTTGAACTCGCGCACCAGTTTGCGCAGCATCACCAGCACTTCAATCTGCGTGGTGACGTCCAGCGCGGTAGTCGGCTCGTCCATAATCAGTAAATCAGGCTTACAGGACATGGCCATGGCGGCCATTGCACGCTGAAGCTGGCCACCGGACAACTGATGCGGGTAACGTTTGCCAATGTTTTCAGGGTCCGGTAAATCCAGCGAGCGGAACAGCGAAATCGCCCACTGGCGGCTCTCTTCCTGGCTCATCAGACCGTGGCGGATCGGGCCTTCGCAGACCTGTTTTTCGATGGTCAGCGCCGGATTAAACGAGGCTGCTGCGCTTTGCGCCACATACGCCACGCGCTTGCCGCGCCATTGACGTTTGATATGCGAAGGCTGAGAAACGATATCCGTGCCGTCCAGCAAGACTTCGCCACCGGCAATCCGGCAACCCTGACGTGCATAGCCGAGCGCCGCCAGTCCGATGGTCGATTTCCCTGCGCCGGATTCGCCAATCAGGCCGAGCACTTCACCGGCTGCCAGTTTCAGACAGATATCCTGCACCAGCGGCGAACCGTCGAGGGTCTCGATGCGCAGGCCGCGCATTTCTAAAATCGTGCGTGTCATGCTTCGTCTCCATGCGGCAGGCTGTTACGTGCCAGCAGCCAGTCGACCACCAGATTGACGCCAATCGTCAGCAAGGCAATCGCTGCCGCCGGATATAGCGGGGCGAACTGACCAAAGTTAATCGCCTGAGCATTGTCACGCACCATGCTGCCCCAGTCGGCATACGGCGGCTGAATGCCCAGCCCTAAGAAGCTTAAGCCCGCGATAAACAGGAAGGTAAAGCAGAAGCGCATGCCAAACTCCGCCAGCAGCGGCGGCAGGGCGTTAGGCAGGATTTCCCGGAACAGCACCCAGCGCAGCCCCTCGCCACGCAAACGCGCCGCTTCAACATATTCCTGACAGACAATTGCCTGCGCTACCAGCCGTGCCAGACGAAACACTCGGGTGGCATCAAGCAGGGCGATGGTCAGCACCAGCACGGGAACAGAGGTGCCCATCACGGACAATACGATCAGCGCAAAAATCAGCACCGGAATCGACATCACGGTATCGACGATGCGCGACAGCACCATATCCACCCATTTACCGTAAATCGCCGCCGTAAAGCCGGTGACGATGCCGATGATGAAAGAACTGAAGGTGATAGTCAGCGCGATAGCAATGGTGGTGCGGGCACCAAACAGGATGCGTGACAGCATGTCGCGACCGAGACTGTCGGTGCCAAATGGCGTGGCGGCGGAGGGCAGCAACCAAATGTCACCGACCTGTTCAGTTTCACTGTGCGGCGCGAGCCACGGCGCAAAAATAGCGGCCAGCAGGTTCACCGCAATGATCACAATACCAATCCAGGCCGACAGCGGGATGTTAATGAAATATCGGTTCATGCGTTCCCTCTTCAGCGCGCATGGCGCAGGCGTGGATTGCACCAGATCGCCAGTAAATCGGCGGTGGTGTTGAGAAAAATATAGGTGCCGCCAAACAGCAGGCCGCAGGCCTGAACCACCGGCAGGTCGCGTTTGGTGACCGCATCCACCATGTATTGCCCGATGCCCGGATAGACAAACACCACTTCCACCAGGATGACACCCACCACCAGATACGCCAGATTGAACGCGACGACATTAATGATTGGCGCAAGGGCGTTGGGCAGGGCGTGAGATACCACAATCCGCCATCGCGGAATGCCTTTCAGCACCGCGCTTTCAATGTACGGGCTGGCCATCACTGCGGTGACTGATGCACGCGTCATGCGCAGCATATGCGCCAGCACGACCAGCGTCAGGGTAACCATCGGCAGCGTACAGACGTAAAGACGGTCGATGAACGAGGAACTGCTGTCCACCATTGCCAGACTCGGGAACCATGTCAGCCGGATAGCGAAAGCGATGACCAGAATGTAGCCGACAAAAAATTCCGGCACCGAAATACTGATTAGCGTCAGGGTATTCGCCAGCCGGTCAAAAACGGAACCGCGCCAGATGGCGGATGCGATGCCTAAACCGACGGCAAGCGGTATCGCGATCACCGCCGCATATCCGGCAAGGAACAGGGTGTTTGCCAGACGTGGCAGTAATTCATCGCTGATGGCACGCCCGTTCGCCAGCGACTGTCCTAAGTCACCATGCATAATGCCCGCCAGCCAGTGCAGATAACGTAGCACTGACGGCTCATCCAGCCCGAGTTGCAGACGCAACGCGGCCACGGTTTCAGGCGTGGCACTCTGGCCTAAAATGGCCGTCGCGACGTCGCCGGGCAGCATTTCCGTGCCGATAAAAATCAGCACAGAAACCAGCCACAGCGTGACAATGCCTGACAGGATCCGCTGTAAAATCCTTTTCTTCATCATGCCTCCAGCCAGACGCGCTCGGCCAGACGACCACCCATGAAGTTGAACATCGGGTGGGGTTTGATACCGCCGACTTTTTTGCTGGCCGCATCAAGATAATCGCCGAACAGCGGGATCATCGCGCCACCGTTATCGCGCACGATACTTTGCAGCTCGCCATAAATTTCGGCCCGTTTGCCCTCATCGAGCAGTGAACGGGCCTGCAACAGCAAGGCGTCAAACTTCTCATCTTTCCAGTGGGTGTCATTCCATTTCGCCGTCGACTGATAGGCGGTGGAGAACATCTGGTCAGCGGTCGGACGCCCGCCCCAGTAACCCATGCTGAACGGTGCTTTCATCCATACATCGTCCCAGTAGCTGTCGGCGGGCTGGCGTTTAATGTTGACCTGAATACCGCCTTTCTGTGCCTGCCCCTGGAACAGAGCCGCGGCGTCGAGCGCACCGGCAAAAGCAGCGTCAGAGGAGGACAGTTCGATTTTAAGATCCGTCAGACCGGCTTTTTTCAGATAGAACTTCGATTTGTCCGGATCGTAAACGCGCTGTTCCAGACTGTGATTGAAGAAGCGATCGGTCTTAGGGATCGGGTGGTCATTGCCCAGCGAGCCGTAGCCGCGCAGCACGGTGTCTAGGATTTTCTGACGGTCTATACCGTGTTTAATTGCCATGCGCACATCGTTGTTGTTGTACGGTGCGACGCTGCAGTCCATCAGGAAGGTGAAATGCTGGCCGCCGGAAGAACGAATAATATTCAGTGCCGGGCTGCGTTTAAGGAAGTCGACGGTTTTGAAATCAACGCGGTTAATGGCGTGAACCTGACCGGAAATCAGGGCGTTGGTGCGGGCGGTCGGGTCGTTGATGACCAGCACTTCCACGGCATCGACAAAGGCGCGATCCGGTTTCCAGTAATTCGGGTTGCGTTTAAACAGCGATCGTACACCCGGTTCGTACTGATCAAAGATAAAACCGCCGGTGCCAATCGGGTGAGACCAGTCGGTGAAGCCTGCCGGTACCACCACCAGATGGTAATCCGCCAGCAGATAGGGCAGGTCGGCGTTGCCGCTTTCAAGCGTGATCAGGATCTGCTTATCGCCCTGTTTAGTCAGACCGGTAATCGGGGCCAGCTGGGACTTGATCGCGCTTTTGGATTTGTCGCCGCGATGCAGGTTGATGGAGTAAAGAATGTCATCGGCATCCAGCGTCTTACCGTTATGGAAAGTCACGCCCTCGCGCAGGGTAAACACCCATTCAGCAGCACCGGGTTTGGCCTCCCACGCGGAGAATAATTCAGGTGTGGCTTTGTTATTTTCGTCAATTTCAATCAGGCCGTTCATCAGCATATATGCCTGATTTAGCGGGACCCAGTCGCTAAATAATGTCGGGTCCAGCGTATCACTGGTATTTCCCCCTGACATACCCAGTTTTAATATGCCGCCTTTTTTCGGTTCAGCAGCAAAAGCAGAGAACGGTGAAAAGCCCATGGCACTCGTAATACCCACAGCGGAAGCGCTGGTAATAAAGCCGCGACGGCTAAGTTGTGCATCCTGCATTAATTTCGTCAAAGGGGAATTATTATCTTTCATTAATTTTCTCCATAGTACGTGCTGGAATTTTTTAGGTGCAGGTGAAATATCCCGGGTGGATCAATGGGCGCAATGGTTTGCCTTGATGATTTATATCAAAACCCCCTGTTGAACTTGCATGAGAATTTATCATGAGGGTATGCGAAAAATGCGCGGCAGAACACCCTGAAAAGCTTTATTTTTCTGATCTACCAACGTCTGAAAAGGGAAGTGACCGGTGGAACTGCATACGGTTGTCGGCTTAATTGGCGTGTTTTGCTATCTTCTGGCTTATGCGCTGGTTCAAATGCGCAGGCTAGCGGTTGATGCTAACAGTTACGCCTATCTTAATATAATCGGCGGTGTGTTTGGTCTGTATTCATTAAGTCATGATTTTAACCTTGCATCCTGTATTTCACAGTCATGCTGGCTATTATTTACATTAATTGGCATGAATTCGGCGAGAAAACGCAGATACCTTGAAAGGAATAAAATCCCGCCGACGGATATATAATTAACATATAAGATTCTTATTAATCTCCATCTCCCCTTCGCAGGGGAGGAAGCAAACTATTTAAGGCTGTTTCAGCCAGTTAATAACTTTGTGTACCATGGGTTTGAGGAACCGATCCTGCGGCGTCAGCATGTAGCATTTTCCTGCCGCCGCCAGTTTGCCGGGATGCGCGGCGACAAGCTGGCCATTATTGATATAATCCTGCACCAGTCCTTCCCAGCCGAGCAATATCCCGTCGCCCAGCACTGCCGATTGCACCAGGAACGGATAATTATTGGCGCGCCACGTTCTGCGCGGCGTCACGAAGCTGACACCCTGTGAGGCAAACCAGTCGCGCCAGCCTGTCCATTCACGCTGTGGATCATCCTGAATCAGCAGGGTTTGTTCCAGAAGATCGGCGGCGCTGGCCTCCGGCGGAAGACGAGCCAGAAATTGCGGTGAGCACATCGGATAACATACTTCGTCAAACAACGCCTGAACGTGGTATCCGGGCGGCGGCTCCCGCAGATAGAAGATAGCCAGATCAAATTCTGATGACTTAAGGTCTGAAAAGCTGTCGGAAATTTTCATGCGGATTTGCAAATCGGGCAAAAGCTGGCGCAATAACGACAGGCGGGACGACAACCACAGGCCGCTCATGGCGCTGGTACAGGCCAGTGTGACCTGCGGTAAACCATTCCAGCCCATGACTTCCGCCGTGGATTGCGAAATATCGCCCAGTAATTTACGCACCTGATGCGCATAGGTTTCACCGCGTGGCGTCAGGGTCGTTTTACGCTGAGCGCGCTGGAAAAGTTTACATCCGAGCATTTCCTCCAGCTGGATGATCTGGCGGCTGATGGCACTTTGAGTAAGATTCAGCTCATCGGCTGCCCGGGAAAAACTGCAATAACGCGCCACGCATTCAAAAGCCACCAGCGTGTTCAGTGGCGGTAACGGTTCTATCTGCACGGTAAAGTCTCCCCGCATGGGCGTTTAGCTGTTTTCCAGCATCAGCGAAATCGTCAGACCGACCTGCTGGATGGCGCGTTCAGTTTTTGCAGTCAGGGGCTGGGCATAATTGATGCGCAGGCAATTACGGTATTTGCCTGAAGCAGAGAATATCGAACCGATGGCAATTTGCACGAGATGTTCTTCGAGCAGCCGGTTCAGGCGCTGTGTATCCACGCGTTCATCGAGTTCAATCCACAACAAAAAACCGCCCTGCGGACGGCTGACACGCGTACCACACGGAAAATACTTCATCACCCAGTCGGTCATGATGCACAGATTGCGCTGGTACTGATTACGCATCCGGCGCATATGCTGCAGGTAATGTCCCTGTCTGATGAAATCGGCGATTGCGATTTGTGGCAGCGTCGCCGACGCGCCGGTAGTGATGTATTTCATGTGCAATGCGCGGTCATGGTAGCGACCCGGCGCGATCCAGCCGACCCGTAAACCGGGCGCCAGCGTTTTTGAAAACGAGCTGCACAGCAATACGCGGCCATCTTCATCGAAAGAAGTGATGGTAGCAGGGCGCGGATACTGATACGCCAGTTCACCATAAACATCGTCTTCGATAATGGCGATATCGTAGCGTTGTGCCAGTCGCAGCAGACTTTTTTTCCGGTCATCCGGCATGTTGTAACCGAGCGGATTATTGCAGTTTGGTGTCAGTTGTATGGCCTTGACCGGCCACTGCTCGAGTGCCATTTCCAGCGCTTCGAGGCTGATGCCAGTCACCGGGTCAGTCGGGATTTCCAGCGCTTTCATGCCGAAACCTTTCAGGGTTTGCATGGCTCCGTGAAAACTCGGCGAATCCACCGCCACAATATCACCTTGTTCGCAGACCGAACGGATAGCGATAGACAGGGCTTCATGGCAACCGGTGGTGATCAGAATATTGCTGGCATCCATGTGGCTGCCGCTGTCAATCATCAGGCGGGCGATTTGTTCGCGCAATTCTTCCGAGCCGTAAATGCTGTCGTAATGAAATGCATTGAGATTCTGATGCTGTCCGGCCCGGCCCATCAGACGGCTGAGTGGCCTGAGCGTGGCTGCCGTGACGTCCGGCGAGCCCCGCCCGAGTTGAACCACACCGGGACGATGCGGCGAAGTGATCAATTCAAGCACCTGATCCCACTGGGAAATATCCACAGGACGTTGTGTCGGGCGGCAAACCGCCGGCAATGCTGCCTGCAGACGCGCATCTTTCACGAAGTAGCCGGATTTGGGCCGCGCTTCCACCAGCTGTTTTTCTTCCAGCACCCGGTAGGCCTGCTGAACCGTACTGACGCTGACGCCATGTTCGCTGCTTAACACCCGCACCGAAGGCAGGCGGATCCCCGCCGGATACAGGCCCTGTTCAATACGGTCACTCAAGACATTTGCCAGATTTTCGTAACGGTTCATTTTCTTTTCCTCAACGCCTGCGCAAAGAAAGCAGTACAGATGGACACAATCTAACGCTTAATCTGTCATCAGATCCAGATCTGTATGGTCGAAATACAAAAAAACTGAATCTGTAATGTTTTCACTGTTTGTTAGATCCTGATGTCAGGTCGTCAACGGGAGCAGAATATGAAAAAAATCATTGAAGATCGGCAGTTTGCCGGATGTGACACGCGTGTCTGTGCAGAGATCGCAACACCTGAGCGGGCAGTACAGATGCCGCAGAAAAAAGCCGGATGGGTAAAACAGTTATTTGCCGTCGTGCACGACTGGAATGAGCGGCGCGTCAGCCGCAAGATTTTGCATTCACTGAACGCGGATCAGCTGAAGGATATTGGTCTGGCGAAATCGGATATTGACAAAGAATATCCTAAAGCCATCTGGCCGAACTGGCCGAAGTGATTTTGCGCCCTCCCCTGCGAAGGGGAGGAGCGGTCATGAGTTTTACTTCACCTGCATACCCGGCTGTGCGCCGGAATCCGGGCTGAGCAGGAAGATGTCTTTTCCGCCAGGGCCCGCCGCCATCACCATCCCTTCAGAGATGCCGAAGCGCATTTTACGCGGTGCGAGGTTCGCGACCATGATGGTCAGACGACCTTCCAGTGCTTTCGGATCAGGATAGGCAGAACGGATACCGGAGAAAATCTGACGCGTTTCGCCGCCCAGATCCAGCTTCAGACGCAGCAGTTTGTCTGAACCTTCGACGAAATCAGCGCTTACGATCAGCGCGATACGCATATCCACTTTGGCAAAATCATCAAACGTGATGGTTTCCTGAATCGGGTCATCGGCCAGCGGTCCGGTTGCCGGAGTTTTGGCTGCAGCGATATCCTCTTTTGAGGCATCAACCATCGCGGTCACTTTATCCATCTCGATACGGCTGAACAGCGCTTTGAACGGATTCACCTGATGCGACAGCAGCGGCTGGGCAATCGCGTCCCAGTCAAGGCGGGTATTCAGGAAAGCTTCTGTGCGCTCTGACAATGCAGGCAGAACCGGTTTCAGATAGGTCATCAGTACACGGAACAGGTTAATTCCCATTGAGCAGATGGCCTGCAGGTCGGCATCACGGCCTTCCTGTTTCGCCACCACCCACGGAGCCTGTTCGTCGACATAACGGTTGGCCAGATCAGCAAGTGCCATGATTTCACGGATGGCGCGACCTGACTCACGGCTGTCGTAAGCCTGAGCGATGCTTTCCGCGGCATCGGTGAAGGTTTTGTACAACGCTTCATCGGCCAGCTTATCAGCCAGTTTGCCGTCAAAACGTTTGGCAATAAAACCGGCATTACGTGACGCCAGATTGACGACTTTATTGACGATATCGGCGTTAACACGCTGCACGAAATCTTCCAGATTCAGGTCAATATCGTCGATGCGTGAAGACAGTTTTGCCGCGTAGTAGTAACGCAGGCAGTCTGCATCCAGATGGTTAAGATACGTGCTGGCTTTGATGAACGTGCCACGGGACTTGGACATTTTCGCACCGTTGACGGTGACATAGCCGTGCACGAACAGATTAGTCGGCTTGCGGAAACCGCTGCCTTCCAGCATTGCCGGCCAGAACAGGCTGTGGAAGTAAACGATGTCTTTACCGATGAAATGGTACAGTTCGGTCGTGGAGTCTTTTTTCCAGAACTCGTCGAAATTCAGATCGCTGCGGCGGTCACACAGGTTTTTGAATGAGCCCATATAGCCGATGGGCGCGTCCAGCCAGACGTAGAAATATTTGCCCGGGGCATCCGGAATTTCAAAACCGAAATACGGGGCATCGCGGGAGATATCCCATTGCTGCAAACCATGTTCAAACCATTCCTGCATTTTGTTCGCCACTTGTTCCTGCAGTGCGCCGGAACGGGTCCAGGCTTGCAACATCGCGCTGAACTCAGGCAAATCAAAGAAGTAATGTTCGGAATCACGCAGCACCGGCGTCGCGCCCGACACCACAGATTTCGGCTCGATCAGTTCAGTCGGGCTGTAGGTGGCACCACATACTTCGCAGTTATCGCCATACTGGTCAGGCGATTTACATTTCGGGCAGGTACCTTTAACGAAACGGTCAGGCAGGAACATGCCTTTCTCCGGATCGTACAACTGAGAAATAGTGCGATTCTTGATAAAACCGTTTTCTTTCAGACGACCGTAAATCAGCTCTGACAGCACACGGTTTTCATCACTGTGGGTGGAGTGATAGTTGTCGTAACTGATGCCGAAGCCGGCGAAATCTTTCTGATGCTCCTGGCTCATTTCGGCAATCATCTCTTCCGGCCTGATCCCGAGTTGCTGTGCTTTCAGCATGATCGGAGTGCCGTGTGCATCGTCCGCACAGATGAAATGCACTTCATTGCCGCGCATTCGCTGGTAACGAACCCAGACGTCAGCCTGGATGTGCTCGAGCATGTGACCGAGATGGATGGATCCGTTGGCGTACGGAAGTGCACAGGTTACCAAAATTTTTTTCGCGACTTGAGCCATAGTAAGAGCTTGCTTTCTGTAGTTGAAATCAGGGGCATTGATGTTAACCGAAAGCGCCGCCCCGCGTAAACAAACGGGGGGATCTCCTTGCGTGTGTTCTGTTATGCTTAAGGCAGATACCTCGTCTGATAACCCCTTTCAAGGAGCCGGGATGACATCTCAATCCCCACAGCAGACCACACCCGCAGGGCTGCGCGCACTCGTGACCGGCGTACTGGCCACCTTCCGCCATTCCACACTGCAAAAAGATTTGCCCGCGATGAAAGCGTTGCATCACTGCGTGTTAATGGATGAAGTTTTACATATTGATCTGACCCTGCCGTTCGCCTGGAACAGCGGTTTTGATGCGTTAAAGGAAGAAACCAGCAGCGAATTGTTGCGGGTGACGGGGGCGTCTGCGATTCAGTGGAATCTGCGCCACGACATTGCCACCATCAAACGGGCAAACGAACAGCCGGGTATCAAGGGTGTTCGTAATATTCTGGCAGTAAGTTCAGGCAAAGGCGGGGTAGGGAAGTCTACCACGGCGGTTAACCTGGCGCTGGCGCTGGCGGCGGAAGGTGCCAAAGTTGGTATTCTGGATGCGGATATTTATGGGCCTTCTGTCCCGAATATGCTGGGTACTGAAGAAGAACGCCCGACCTCGCCGGATGGCGTGCACATGTCGCCGATTATGGCGCACGGCCTGGCGACCAACTCGATTGGCTATCTGGTGACAGATGAAAACGCCATGGTGTGGCGCGGGCCGATGGCCAGCAAAGCGCTGATGCAGATGCTGCAGGATACGCTGTGGCCAGATCTGGATTATCTGGTCATCGACCTGCCACCGGGTACCGGTGATATTCAGCTTACGCTGTCGCAAAATATTCCGGTGACCGCCGCCTTAGTGGTCACGACGCCGCAGGATATTGCGCTGCTTGATGCGATGAAGGGCATCGTGATGTTTGAGAAAGTCCATGTGCCGGTGCTGGGGATTGTCGAGAACATGAGCATGCATGTGTGCAGCAACTGCGGGCATCACGAACCGATTTTCGGTACCGGTGGCGCGCAACGTCTGGCCGAGAAATACCGCTGCGAATTGCTGGCGCAATTGCCGCTGCATATTTCACTGCGTGAGGATTTAGATCGTGGCGAGCCGACAGTGGTTTCTAATCCGGAAAGCGAATTCACAGTGATTTACCGCGAACTGGCGGCAAAAATTGCGTCACAACTGTTCTGGAAAGGCGACGCCATCCCGACAGAAATTGCCTTCAGAGCCGTTTAATCCCCCAACTCTGCGAATTATTGCCTGATGTCAGCGATTACACCGCCTTAACGCTGGCATCGGGCAGTGTGTTGTACTTATAATTGGCGCGTTCAAAGCATATGTCTGTGCTTGCCTTCCAACTTCCAAATCAGGTCTTTAATTTTATGTCTGACAAATTCCATCAGTGTGTCATCGTGGGTATCGCTGGCGCATCTGCTTCGGGAAAAAGCCTCATCGCCAGTACGTTATACCGTGAACTTCGTGATCAGGTCGGTGATGAGCATATCGGGGTCATCCCGGAAGATTGCTACTATAAAGACCAGAGTCACATGACCATGGAAGAGCGGGTCAAAACCAACTACGACCATCCAAGTGCGATGGACCACAATTTACTGTTCCAGCATTTACAGGCTATGAAGTCTGGTCAGGCAATTGAATTACCGAGCTACAGCTTCATTGAGCATACCCGTCTGCCAGAGACCGTCACTCTTAAACCGAAGAAAGTGATTATTCTGGAAGGGATCCTGCTCCTGACCGACGCGCGTTTACGTGACGAAATGAATTTCTCCATCTTCGTCGATACCCCGCTGGATATATGCCTGATGCGCCGCATGAAACGTGACGTCAACGAACGTGGTCGTTCAATGGATTCCGTGATGGCGCAGTATCAGAAAACGGTACGTCCAATGTTCCTGCAATTTATCGAGCCTTCAAAACAATACGCAGACATCATTGTACCGCGCGGCGGCAAAAACCGGATTGCGATTGATATCCTCAAGGCTAAAATCAGCCAGTTCTTCAATTAATCGCGGAACAATCCGTTAACACCACACCGGAGATACGATGAGACTTTGCGACCGAGATATAGAAGCCTGGCTGGACAGCGGCAAATTAGGCATTTCACCCCGTCCGCCGGTTGAACGGATTAATGGTGCAACGGTAGATGTGCGTCTGGGAAACGGATTTCGCGTTTTCCTCGGGCATAACGCGGGTTATATCGATCTGAGTGGCCCGAAAGACGAAGTCAGTGCTGCGCTCGATAAAGTGATGAGTGATGAAATTGTGTTGCCGGAAGGTGAAGCATTCTTCCTGCATCCGGGGGAACTGGCGCTGGCAGTGACCTATGAGTCGGTCACTATTCCTGACGATCTGGTGGGCTGGCTGGACGGACGCTCCTCACTGGCGCGTCTCGGGCTGATGGTGCACGTAACCGCACACCGTATTGATCCGGGCTGGAAGGGACGTATCGTTCTGGAGTTCTATAATTCAGGTAAGCTCCCGCTGGCGCTTCGCCCGGGAATGTTGATTGGCGCGCTGAGTTTTGAGCCGTTATCGGGTTCTGCTGCAAGGCCGTACAATAGTCGTCAGGACGCGAAATACCGCGACCAGCAAAGCGCTATTGCCAGTCGTATTGATAAAGACTGATTCTGTTTTTCATCCGTTTTACGGATAAAAACGTGAGGAAGGCATGAGAAGACTACTGACAACACTGGTGATCTTACTGGTGGTTATCATTGCCGGCATGACTTCGCTGGTATTCCTGATTAACCCGAACGATTTCCGCCAGTACATGGTGGAAAGGGTCGAGATGAAAAGCGGCTATCAGCTGGCCATCAACGGTTCACTGCGGTGGCATGTCTGGCCGCAGCTTAGCATCATTGCCGGTCAGACATCAGTGACCGCACCGGGTGCTAAAGTCCCGGTGGTCAGTGCGGAAAATATGCGGCTGGATGTCAAACTCTGGCCTCTTCTTTCTCATCAGCTTGCGGTGAAGCAGGTTCTGCTGAAAAACGCTGTTATTCGTTTAACACCGGAAACGGAAGAAAATCAACCTGATGCGCCGGTGGCACCTTCTACGCCAACGCCTGTTGCCCCAGCGGCCTCTGAACTGGAAGCAGGCTGGAAATTTGATCTCGATAAAATCAGTGTGGCTGACAGTTTACTCATCTGGCAGCGTGGTGATGACGAGCAGATCAACGTGCGCGATATCAATCTGGAAATGGAAAAGAATGACAACCGTCAGGCTACCATCCAGCTTTCAAGCCGCATAAACCGCGATCAGCGCGATCTGTCTTTCACGATGAAGGCTGAACTGGATATGCAGCACTATCCGCAGGCTGTCTCTGCCAACATCAGCAAATTCACTTATCAGCTCAGCGGTGCCGATATTCCGGTGAAAGGTCTTCAGGGAAACGGCTCGATGCAGGCCAGCTACCAGCGGGATAATAATTTGGTGACGCTGAATCAGCTGGCACTGACCGCCAATGATAATCAGATTTCCGGTACGGCCACCGCGAAGCTGGGTGAACGGGCGGATTACCAACTGAATTTAAACGCCAATAAACTTGATCTTGATGCACTGACAGGCTGGCAGCCTAAGACTGATGAGCCCGCATCGCAAACGGCGCAGTCTGTTACCTCCGCCCCCGTTATTGCCCGTGATGTGGATGAACAACCCAACGGACTGAATAATTTGCAAACCTTCAATGCCACGCTGGCGCTGAAGGTGGCGGATCTCACCTATCGCGGGATGAAAATCCAGAACCTTGCACTGAATGCGGTCAATCAGCAGGGCAAGATTTCTTTGCCAGCATTAAGCGGCAACATGGGGGCCGGGCACTTTTCTCTGCCTGGCACTGTGGATGTCACCGGGAATAAAATTCATGTTCATCTGACACCGGATGTGAATAGCATTGAACTGGGCGATTTTCTGGCGGCTTACGGGTTACCGAAAGTCCTGACCGGCAGCTTCTCGATGCAGGGCGATGTGAGCGGAGAGGGGCTATCGGCCGCCGATTTCGCACGCCGCTGGCAAGGCGACGGGCAACTTTCCATGGATAATGCGCGTCTGAACGGCCTTAATATTCAGCAGCTTATCCAACAGGCCGTCAGCCGTAATACCAGTAATGTTCAGGGGCTGGAAAAGTATGAACACTATAGCCAGATCGATACGCTGAAAGCACAGGGACATCTGGCCGGAGGGACACTGACCCTGAGTAACCTTGAAGGCCAGTCGCCCATGGTGTCCGGGAAAGGTGACGGAACAATCGATATGTCGAATCAAAAGGTGGATATGAACTTGCTGATTCGTGTTACCGGTGGCTGGAAAGGTGACAGCAATTTGATCAATACCCTGAAAACGACAGATATCCCGTTGCGGGTTTACGGACCCTGGGCTCAGATGGGATATCAGTTACAGGTGGATCAGATACTGAGGCGTACGCTTGAACAAAGCGCTCGCAGCGCCATTCAAAACTGGGCCGATAAACGCAAGGACAGTAAAGAAAAAGGCGATGTTGAGAAATTATTAAACAAATAATCTCTTCCTCTAAGCGTATTCTGAGTATAAAAAAACGG
>NZ_JAFMOS010000088.1 GCF_019049755.1 Rahnella perminowiae | reverse complement strand
ATTTTGGAGAGAGGTTTAAGTTGCCATAAACAGAAGAGAATTGTCCATTCCTAGATGCATCATCATCAAATGCAATAGTAGCCCCCACGGCGGTACCTGTTACCAAATCTTTCCCGAGGTGTGTGGCATCAATATATTCAATCCCCAGATTAAATGCACTCAACGTCCAGTTGCAGGATCCACCACCGGTCATCGCAATCTTTGCCTTCCAGAGATCATTGTCTCCCTGCTGCACCGGGATTTTAATGACGTTATAGCTAGGTTCGGTAATGACAGAACCATCAACACCGCTAATTCTTTTTTTCATACATTTATGAGAGATATACCTGACCTCAAGTGGAAACGGTTTTGTATAAGGTGACGGGTTTTGAACTTCCACATTAACCCATTGAGTATCTGAGGGTGGAGACAATGTTTTATCCGTTGCTCTGGCGCAACTACTTAAAACAAGAACTGAAACACAGCTCGCCAGAACATTGAGTCGCTTATGCATTTTCAATTTCCTCTTCCCCATAATGAGCAAAACGTTCCAGGGAATCTTTTCCATTTTTAATTTTCAGGGTAGACAGTAAGGTCTTTTCCAACATAGTTTCCAACGTCAGGAAGTTGATGTTTCTTT
>NZ_JAFMOS010000089.1 GCF_019049755.1 Rahnella perminowiae | reverse complement strand
AGTAAGACCACCCACCTCCAACTTGAATAAATCATCATGTCCTCACTGGTGATCAAGATTTCGTTTCATAGCATGAAAATAATTATTTTTGACCTTAGAACTGTCAAAATAACATCACTGATGGTTCTGACAAAGATCTTTTAAGGCAAATTTTTGACGATCCGTTAACTAAGCTTACCACATGAATTTATTGATATTTTTTCGATCAACTTCAAGGGCGTTGTGCCTTTGACAGACAATCTGACTAAAGTTGTATGCCTGCCCGGACGGCAGTGGATTTGTAACTGCGCCGAATCAGGGGTGTTGCTGTCTGATGTGAGTTATGAGGCAATGGAAAATCACTAAAATAAGCCAAATACATCAGAAAAATTCCATTTCATCGTACGGGCTTTCTTTGCAGGAACGGAGCCGGCTTTCAAGATCACCACAATGAACCTCTAACTGATAGCCATCGGGATCGAGAAAGTAAATTGACTCCCCTTCACTCTTATTGCTTTTCCACTCTGTGACACCGGCATGCTGTATTTTCTCGCGAAATGAAGCCATGTCGCCTGTGGTGTAAAACCAAGAACATCCACATAGAAACGAAAACTGCGGGGCAAATGACTGACAGCAAAAGTAAGG
>NZ_JAFMOS010000090.1 GCF_019049755.1 Rahnella perminowiae | reverse complement strand
GCGCTTACCACTTTGTGATTCATGACTGGGGTGAAGTCGTAACAAGGTAACCGTAGGGGAACCTGCGGTTGGATCACCTCCTTACCTCAAGATACGCATTGTGCAGTGTCCACACAGATTGTCTGATAGAAAGTAACGAGCAGAAATACCTTAATAGGCTTGTAGCTCAGGTGGTTAGAGCGCACCCCTGATAAGGGTGAGGTCGGTGGTTCAAGTCCACTCAGGCCTACCAATTCCTTCCTCCTCTTCGTTGTCGCCATGTCTCGTTTGCCCAGGCAAACTTCGCATGACTGCGCCTTGATGAGAAAGTGATTGGCTGACTCATCAGGCTGATGAGTGATTAAGGTATCTGTAAGTGACTGTATGGGGCTATAGCTCAGCTGGGAGAGCGCCTGCCTTGCACGCAGGAGGTCAGCGGTTCGATCCCGCTTAGCTCCACCATTACCGTACAGCCCCTCAATAATACTTCAGAGCGTATTGGAAACAGTATGCTGCGAAGTATTTTGCTCTTTAACAATCTGGAACAAGCTGAAAATTGAAAGTTTACAGCTGAACATCACTCTCCGTATCTGTACTGAGTGGTGGATTAGTCTGTAACAGAGTCTCTCAAATAATCGCAATGCGACGGTG
>NZ_JAFMOS010000091.1 GCF_019049755.1 Rahnella perminowiae | reverse complement strand
AATGAATGGCTGTTAGATAGAACATTAAATTACCTAACAAACATAATGCGGAATAGATATGAAGGAAAAAAGTAACTATTTCCCATACGTTTCACAGTGGGCTAGCGGAAAGTATAATTCAGCGATTATGCAGGGCATGGATCCCTGCTGCGATCCTAACTGGTCAATAATTTCCGGGTTTGTTGATGAAAAAGTTTATCGTTTTTGGTCATGGAAAATGTGCGGTATAGCCGCATTCAGGTTTTATCTTCTTTGTTTAGATAAGAAATGCCTTTCAAGTTTCCAACTATTGCAGATGGCAATCGAGCGGCGGTGCCTACGTAAAAAAAGAAAATGAGGAAGTTCTGGGGCTTATATACAGGCCGTTCTGCGAAATGATATCAGAACACTTCAATATTAAAGCTCAAGTTGAAACTGAGCTCTATCAGAGTAAATTAGAATGGTATATGGAAAATGATAGGCCGGTGATCGGTTCTGTATCTAATACAATTAGCACAGAGGGACAGAGCGGAAAAAAAAAGGAGGGCATCTAGTTTTATGCTATAGGTTACATGAAGGAATTATTTACTTTAATGACCCTGCATCTGTTAATCCAGACCCACATTCATCTTCTATGGAAATAAATAGATTTTATAC
>NZ_JAFMOS010000093.1 GCF_019049755.1 Rahnella perminowiae | reverse complement strand
GGGTTGCATCTTTATAAAGATGAACATAATGAATTTAATTTCCTGGCAGAGTATTCCCTCATGGAGTTTAAACCAGGAGACAGTGACGATGACTCATTAAAGAAACTCAATAAACGAAAGGCCACTATGATGTCAGGGGTTTCTTTTATTCATCATGACAGTTGGGGTTTAATTCATGCGGATTTTAAAAAAGATGTGCTTGGCAACAGCCAAGGAATGACCAGCGATGTTGGCTATGATTATCGTTTTAAATGGAATGACCTCGATCTCAGCCCAGGGGTAGGCTTCCTGTGGAACAGTAAAAAACAAAATGAGTACTACTATGGTGTCAGTTCAAAAGAGTCTTCCCGAAGTGGACTGAACATTTATGACCCTGACGATAGCTTTTCACCTTATATTCAACTGGCGCTAGATTATCCTTTTGCTGAAAACTGGAAAGCTTCTGTTATGGCCCGCTATACCCTGCTGCCTAATGAAATAAAAAACAGCCCGATGATTGATAAATCCGGAAGTGCATCCTTTGGGCTAGGTATTCTTTATACCTTCTGATTGGTATATCACAAGCATTTATATGTGAGGAATCTCTAAATGCTTGACTTTTGAAGTAAAAAAATATTATAATCTATGTTGTCTCAAAATATTAATTT
>NZ_JAFMOS010000092.1 GCF_019049755.1 Rahnella perminowiae | reverse complement strand
CAATTAATATTCAATCATGAATTTTCATTTTCATCTCAAATGTCTGCAAAATTGTACATAAGCGAGTGGTGGATGGTTCCAACAAAAATATTGAGTACTACAGTCCTTTTTGAGTTTATAGCTGGGATGCTGGTCGCTAAGGCTTTCATGCAATTCAATCATAAACCTGGCAAGTCTACTACCTGCTATATATTACTAACTTGTCTATTTGTAATTATTTCGGTTGTTATCATTTTCGGATTTGGACCCGTTGGTTTATTTGGAAGTTTCTGGGTTGCACTTCCATTGCTCATCGCTACTGTATGCATTGATAAGTATGGGCCTACATTTAAATCATCCTTCTTAAACAATGCGGGTAATATCTCATATTCACTTTACATCATTCACTTCCCTGTGATGACGTTTTTCAGGCAATATTTTTTTGAAAAACACCAACTAACCGACACGCAGAGATTTATATGTTTTAGCTTAATGATAGCACTTTGCTATATAGCTGCAAACATTGCGCATACTTTAATTGAAAAACCTGCAATTAAATTATCACGTAAAATTTGCATGCGATTCAAAGCACCACCTCTTAATTTCAGTTAATTACATTTCAACCTATTAGAGTTACTCCAACGTGACTCTAATAGTGGTGGTAAAGC
>NZ_JAFMOS010000094.1 GCF_019049755.1 Rahnella perminowiae | reverse complement strand
TTGTTGGTTGGCTTCTATTTCATTTCCCGGGTGGAGTAGTCATATATAGGGATAGTGGGAATTCTAAAGTTTCACTGCTTCTGCAAGTGTCAGTATCCCTGCTAATTGTTTTTCTGGTGGAGACCAAATCAATAGCAGAAAAAAATAACCGTTACGAGGGTAAAAAATGATAAAGGAACTTTCTCAATCTGAATTAGCTTTAGTTGCAGGCGGAAACGCTAACTCTAATTATGAGGGCGGCAGCAGCAGAAATACCCAGCACAACCAATCATCCTGGAGTCATATGGCTCAGAATGCACCTACGCATATATACGGAGGCCCGGGAACTGTTGACTGCGCTAATGGTGTTTTTGGTGCACTCGCCAAAGGCTTTCCAAACCCGGGGAAAATGGCGGTCGGTGTGGCTAAAAATGCCGGAAAATGCCTTTCTGATAATGGCGGCCGTGGCGGCGCTTTTGGTGGCGACTCAAATGCTAACAGCGTCAACGGGCAATGCCACTGGTAATAACTAGTTAAAATTATTTTAAGCTACCCTGAGGTAATAATGACGCCAGGGTAGCTATGCC
Organism: Rahnella perminowiae; assembly: GCF_019049755.1. Taxonomy (GTDB): domain Bacteria; phylum Pseudomonadota; class Gammaproteobacteria; order Enterobacterales; family Enterobacteriaceae; genus Rahnella; species Rahnella perminowiae. The sequence goes on along the minus strand of NZ_JAFMOS010000094.1, from coordinate 87 downwards.
CATGATTCAGCATAACGATGATTGAAGCATCAAATCCGATGACAAAGAAACTTGTCAGTATATAAGGGGACAGGGTAAAGATAAGAT
>NZ_JAFMOS010000095.1 GCF_019049755.1 Rahnella perminowiae | reverse complement strand
GCATAATATAAGCATGAAAAATTCTTTATCAGGATGTTAAAATATTAACGCATTTCTTTTTTTCTGCATCCTGTTGTCAATTTGTTGTATTTACTGGCCCTATTAACTGCATAATACGAACCTTCAAATGCTATTATCCGAAAGCGGCTGGCTTGAAAATAATCATATGTTTATTAGCCTGATAGCGTATTTTTCGGATATTTAGCGTTAAAATTCAACAGGAGTTCTTATGAAAAAGGGTTTAAGTGTCGTGGCTGTTATTGGCATCATGTTTGCTGTCAGCGCCTGTTCCAGTGATTATATTATTTCCACCAATGACGGGCATATGATCACCACACATGGCAAGCCGGTGAAAGATAAAGATACGGGATTGATTTCTTATAAAGATACTGATGGCAGTGTTCACCAGGTTCATCAGGGTGATGTCAAAGAGATTGTTGAAAAATAAGCTCACTGGCACAGGGTTCGCCATTAATATTATTAATGGCGTTATCCGCACGATGAAAGTAGAATGCGTGAAATGAATACTGTTACATTCATCCTGACAGGACTTATACGCTTTTCAGCGGGTGTCGCCTGCATATTATAGAAATTCACATCAGTCATTCTTCATCAGGTATTCCGGTTTGCCGGGTATTTTAAAATACTGGCTATAAGC
>NZ_JAFMOS010000096.1 GCF_019049755.1 Rahnella perminowiae | reverse complement strand
ATTACATATTGCGGGTGCAGATATGACCCATCACATTAAAGGTCAGGGCAGACATCAGGTGACGTTGCTGCCTGAAGTGCTGGATGATTTTGTCACCGAGGATAACCCAGTCAGAGTTGTTGATGTATTTGTTGATGGATTACAGCTTGATGTACTTGGCTTCGAAAGCGTTAATCCCAAACAGACCGGGCGGCCAGGATACCACCCTGCAACCCTGCTAAAGCTGTACATTTATGGATACCTGAACCGTATTCAGTCCTCCCGCAGGTTAGAAAAAGAAGCCCATCGGAACGTGGAGCTGATGTGGTTACTTGAACGATTAACACCTGATTTTAAAACCATTGCCGACTTCAGAAAAAACAATGGTAAAGGTATCAAAAACACCTGCCGAGCTTTTATTGACTTGTGTCGGCAGATGCAAATGTTCACCGATGTGATTGTTGCCATCGACGGCAGCAAATTCAAGGCGGTAAACAGCAAATCGAACAACTTCACCCCCCAGAAAGCAAAAGGTCACATCGAAAGGGTTGAGCAGAGTATAGCTCTGTACCTGAATAAACTCGATGAAGCTGACAAGACTGCTGAGCCTGAAATAATCACAGATTTAACAGCGACGAAACTGGCATGGTTGCAACAACGTTTAGAAGAGTTAAAGCAAATGCAGC
>NZ_JAFMOS010000097.1 GCF_019049755.1 Rahnella perminowiae | reverse complement strand
GATTGACACTAACAAAAACATCAATATTATTTAACCACGAGCTAACTAAAAAAAGATTAGGCAACCAAGCATTGCTATCTGTGACATAACTATTAAAAAAAATTAGCATGACAAACCAAGTAATTATATGATTAGGAAATATTTTCCCTAACCGTTTTAGCCAGAACCGACCATTTGTTTGATTAGGATTGGCTGACCAAGTAAGTACAAACCCGCTAAGAATAAAGAAAAAAGAGACCCCCAGCCATCCTGCATTTTTAAAAAGAACCGCATAATAATTAGCAAACTGCGCGTCCTGGAAAGGGTTAAGCATCTTGCCAAGTGAAGCATGGAAGAGAAACACTAACACAGCTGCGAAAATTCTCATTCCAGTTAATGAGTGTAAATTAGGAGGTCGAGATGTATTCGTCAGAAGATGATTCATTATCAGGCACCTCATTAAAGATTTAAAGAAGTTAACAGTTTTTTCCCAAAACTAAATCCCGGCGTTGACGCATTGCGTAGATAGCTATCAGCAATCCAACTCCAGAAGTAATTGCTCCGACCCAATTAGGAGATACGAATCCATATCCTGCATTAATAGCCGCTCCTCCTAACCAGACTCCACCTGACGCTCCTAAATTAAATGCTGAGATGTTCGCAGCAGAAGCCAATGTCGGTGCACCAGTTGC
>NZ_JAFMOS010000593.1 GCF_019049755.1 Rahnella perminowiae | reverse complement strand
AGGTTGTTCACTGGGTTAAATCAGTGCGGATTCAGAAATCCAAATCTCTATTTGTTCAGTAACATTGCTCATATTTCATTCAAATAACCATCACATTCCCGCCATGTGGCTGACACAAATGCAGGACAGGATAAGCACCTTATTTCGCTGACCGGTACCCTGTAATGCGCCGCACGTTGTTCCCTTATCTGATTTTGCTGCCGACGCTGATTTTTCTGTTTTTATTTACCTATTACCCCTTATTTCAGTCAGCGATGGACAGTCTGTTTGACAGCCGTCTGTCGTCAGACGCGCCGCCGTTTGTTGGCCTGCAAAACTATCTGCGCCTGATCCAGGATTCAGTCTTCTGGCGTGCGCTGCTCAATAATCTGGCGTACATCCTGATGACCGTGGTCCCCGGCATTATTCTGGCGCTGCTGCTGGCGGTCGCGCTGTGGGAAAACACCTCGCTGAACCGCTGGCTGCGTACCGCGTTTTTCTTCCCGATGATTATCCCGCTGGTCAGTGCTGCTACCTTGTGGTTGTTCATTTTCATGCCCGGTATGGGGCTGCTGGATTACTACCTGGCCAAAGTATTCGGGCCGATGAATAACAATTACCTCGGCATGAGCAACAGCGCACTGATTGCGCTGAGCGTGATCGGCGTGTGGAAATTTGCCGGCTATTACATGCTGTTTTTCCTCGCCGGATTGCAGTCAATCCCCGCCTCAGCACGCGAAGCGGCGCTGATGGAAGGCGCGTCGCGCCCGCAGGTTTTCTTCTATATCACGTTGCCGCTGCTGCGCCCGACCATCAGTTTTGTGGTCACTATCGCGCTGATTTATTCGATTACCCAGATAGATCATGTCGCGGTGATGACGCAGGGCGGGCCGAATAACGCCACCACCGTGCTGCTGTATTACATCCAGAGTCTGGCGAATGACACCCACGATTTAGGCAAAGCCTCGGCGGCGACATTCCTGACGCTGGTGCTGCTGTTTGGTTTTTCGATGCTGAACCTGCGTGTGCTGGAAAGAGGAGCTCATTATGAGCGTTGAAACGTCTGAAGTGCCGGTGATGACCGGCAAAAAATCCCGTCAGGGCGCGCGTTCACCGTCGATGTTATTGCGCGGTGCGCGTCGTTCGACGCTGCCGGTTTTATTGTTGTGCGCCGCGTTTTTATGGATGGCGCCTTTCCTGTGGATGCTGTCGTCGGCTTTCAGTGAAAGCAGTTTTGCGCCGGATATGGCCTCGCTGTTACCGCGTTTCCCGCTGACGTTGCAAAACTTCCGCGATGCGTGGGACAGCGCCGACTGGCTGCGGCTTTACGCCAATACCCTCTTTTTCTCCTTCGGCACCTTTCTGGTTCAGCTGGTGACCATCACCACTGCCGGTTACGTGTTCGCGTATCACGAATTTCGCGGCAAACAGACGCTGTTCTATCTGTTGCTGATTCAACTGATGATCATGCCCGTCATCATGATGGTACCGAACATGATGATCCTCAAACAGTTCGGACTGCTCAATACCCTGACCGGCGTGATGATGCCGTACTTTGCCTCGGCGTTTGGTGTGTTCCTGATGCGTCAGGCGTTTCTCAGCATTCCCCGTGAAATCGAAGAGGCTGCGCTGATGGAAGGCTGCCGCTGGTGGCAGGTGGTGTTTCGCGTACTGATCCCCATGTCGTGGCCCGCCATCCTGGCCTTTGCCACCGTCAGCATTACCTATCACTGGAATGAATACCTGTGGCCGCTGATGGTACTTAATGACCCGGATAAACAGGTGCTGACCGTCGGGCTGGTGTCTTTCGCGATGGGCGCAGAGTCAGGCGGACAATGGGGGTTAATTACCGCCGGCACGCTGATGGTGTGCCTGCCGCTGATGCTGGCGTTCATTATTTTTCAGAAACAATTCCTGAAAAGCTTCGGTTTTTCCGGGATCAAATAAAGGAGTCATCCATGTTTTTAGCTCAGATTTCTGACATGCACTTTCGCAGCGATGGCCGCAAACTGTATGACTTTATCGATGTGAACGGCTGCAACGCCGAAGTGGTCAGCCAGCTGAATGCGCTGGAAGAACAACCGGATGCGGTAGTGATCACCGGTGATATTGTTAACTGCGGTCTGCCGCAGGAATACGAGGTGGCGCGTCGCACGCTGGGCAATCTGCGTTATCCGCTGTACATCATTCCCGGCAACCACGACGACAAAGCACAGTTTCTGGAAGCGTTGCATTCGCTGTGTCCGCAGCTCGGCACCGATCCGCAAAACATGCATTACGCCATTGATGATTTCCCGATGCGCCTGCTGTTTATCGATTCGAGCCTGGCCGGAGAATCGAAGGGGTTCCTGACGCTGGAGACGCTGGCGTGGCTGGAAGGTCAGCTGGAGCAGGGGGGCGATAAGCCGACGGCGGTGTTTATGCACCACCCGCCGGTGAAAGTCGGCTCGGCACAGATGGACGCCATTTCGTGTGAAAACGGTGACCAGCTGCTGGCGCTGATTGATCGCTTTCCGTCGCTGGTTCGCGTGTTCTGCGGCCACACGCACCGTCTGATTTTTACGCAGTACAAACAGACGATCATCACCACCATTCCCGGCACGGTACATCAGGTGCCGTATTATCATCATAATCCGGCACCGTTTTATAACCTCGAGCCGGCGGCCTGCGTGATGCATCGTCTGGTGGATCACACCGGGCTGGTCAGTTATCTGCATCCGTTGTCACAATATCCCGGCCCCTATCTTTATGATGCGCAAATCAGTTGCCCGGTGGACTTTCAATGATGTCTGGCATTCGTCTGGAAAATATTACCAAACAGTTTGAAGGCAGCACGGCAGTGAATCAGCTGTCGCTGGAAATCACCGACGGTGAATTTCTGGTGCTGGTCGGGCCATCGGGTTGCGGCAAAAGTACCTTGCTGCGCCTGCTGGCCGGTCTGGAAGAGGTGAGCGACGGGCGCATTATACTCGACGGTAAGGATATCGCCGGGCTGTCGCCGCGCGAGCGCAATTTCTCGATGATCTTCCAGAACTACGCGCTGTTCCCGCACATGACCGTTGAACAAAACATCACGTTCGGCATGCGGATGCGCAATGAGCCGAAACATCTGCATCAGGCACGGGTAGATCGCGTCGCCGGATTATTACAGCTCGGGCCCTTGCTCAAACGCAAACCCGGCAAGTTATCCGGCGGTCAGCGGCAGCGGGTGGCGATGGCGCGCGCTATCGTGCGCGATCCTAAGTTGTTTCTGATGGATGAGCCGCTGTCGAATCTTGATGCACGCCTGCGCACGGAAGTGCGTGACGGTATCATGCAACTGCATAAGCAACTGAAAACCAGCACTGTTTACGTCACCCATGATCAGATGGAAGCCATGACCATGGCGGACAGGATCGCCGTGCTGGATAAAGGCCACCTGCAACAAATTGGCGCACCGGAAAGGTTGTATGCGCATCCGGCCAACCTGTTTGTCGCCGGGTTTATCGGCACACCGTCGATGAATCTGTTTTTACTGCCGTGTGCTGATGGCATGCTGACGGTCGAAAATCAGCCGGTTCATCTGCCGCAAACTGAGCATGCGCAGACACTCAATGAGGTGTATCTGGGCATCAGACCCGAACACATCAGCGACCAGCCTGCGGAAGGTGAAAGCCTGCAATTGCAGGCGACACTGACCTACCGCGAGTTGCTCGGCGCGGAGTATTTATGTCACGCCGACACGGCGATCGGGGAAATCCGCTACGTCCGTAAAAATCTGTTACGGGAAAACAGCGGGAATATTCCACAACCCGGCGACCGCATCACATTGCATTTTTCTTTGCACGATCTTCATCTTTTTTCAGGCCAAAACCAGCAAAACCTGCACCGGGAGAATCACCATTATGCGTAACGTTCATGCGCTGGCGCTCGCCATCGGCTTGATTGCCGCGGGCACCGCCTCCGCCAAAGAAAATATCGATTTCATGTTCCCGGCGCCGGTTGACGGCAAACTGACCCTGGAAATGACCCGCGTTATCAAAGAGTTCAACCAGTCACAAAATGATATCGAAGTGCGCGGGATTTTTACCGGTAACTACGACACCACCAAAGTCAAAGCCGAAGCGGCGGCTAAATCAGGCCAGCCACCGGCGCTGGTGATTATGTCTGCTAACTTCACGGCGGATCTGGCGATTAAAAATGAAATTTTGCCGATGGATGAGCTGTTCAAATTCGGCGATCAGAAAGCCACGCCATTTCTGACGCAAAATTTCTGGCCTGCCCTGCGTCAGAACGCACAGGTTAACGGCGTGACCTATGCCATCCCGTTCCATAACTCGACGCCTATTCTTTATTACAACAAAGACATGTTCGCCAAAGCGGGCATTACCGCACCGCCGAAAGACTGGGATGAATTGCTGGCAGATTCGAAAAAGCTGACGGACTCGGCGAAAGGCCAGTGGGGCATCATGCTGCCGTCAACCAATGATGATTACGGCGGCTGGATTTTATCGGCACTGACCCGCGCCAACGGCGGCCAGTACTACAATGCCGATTATCCGGGCGAAGTCTATTACGACAAACCGTCCACACTGGGGGCACTGCGCTTCTGGCAGAATCTGGTATATCGCGACAAAGTGATGCCGCCGGGGGTGCTGAACTCGAAACAAATCAGCGCGGCATTTTTCTCCGGTAAACTCGGCATGGCGATGCTCAGTACCGGCGCGCTGGGCTTTATGCGTGAAAACACCAAAGATTTCGAGCTGGGCGTAGCCATGATGCCTGCCCAGGTGCGTAACGGTGTCACCATCGGCGGGGCGAGTCTGGTAAGTTTTAAAGGCATTTCCGACGACCAGAAAAAAGCCGCCTACACTTTCCTGCAATATCTGGTCAGCCCGAAAGTTAACGGTGCCTGGAGCCGCTTTACCGGCTATTTTTCACCGCGTATGGCGTCTTATGACACACCGGAAATGAAAGATTACCTGGCAAAGGATCCGCGTGCAGCGATTGCGCTGGAGCAGCTGAAATACGCCTATCCGTGGTATGCGACGTATGAAACCGTAGCCGTACGTCAGGCGATGGAAAATCAGCTGGCGGCACTGGTCAATAATGAGAAAGTCACGCCGGAAGCGGCGGCGGCACAGGCACAGAAAGACGCCGATACCCTCCTGAAACCTTACGTGGATTCCACGACACTGAATGTTCCTAAGTAGTTGATCTTGCGCCTTCCCCTCTCACGAGGGGAAGGGTTTTATTATTTCAGCCAGCCCTGTTGATGGGCATTATCCAGATGACTGCGGATATGCAGCCACAGTTCAGGATGGATATCGGCGATAAAGGCATTGCGGGCTAACACCTGCTCCAGACGGATATTATTTTCCACCCAGCTCTGACCCTGATTATTCAGGTTCATGACCATCGGCATCACACGGTCGATCACCAGCGCAAAGCGTGCTTCCGGCGTTTCACCCGCTTCGTATTCATCCCACAAATCCAGGAACTGACGGTCGAGCGGCGCGGGCAAAAGGCCGAACAGGCGTTTCGCTGCGATGATTTCCTGATCCTGAACTGCCGCGCGGGCAGCGAGATCGTAAACCAGCACGTCACCGGCATCAATTTCCACGATGTCATGGATCAACGCCATGCGGATGACTTTATTAATATCAATACCTGCCGGCGCAAAAGGTGCCAGAGACATCGCTGCCACGGCGAAATGCCAGCTATGTTCCGCGGAATTTTCCTGACGCTCAGTGCCTAAAACTTTTGTGCGACGTTGCACGCTTTTCAGCTTGTCGATTTCCATCAGGAACTGAAAAACTTCAGTCATGGCGCCGAAATCCAGCGGGGAAGTTGCTACAGACATAGTCAAACCTTAGTCATATTGACAGCATTGTTAATGGCGTTATCAGAGATTTCCGGTACACCTTAGTCCCTTGATGACAAAAAATCATGTTTTTGGGTGCGGTCAGCATCGTTCTTTTCTGAATGCCATGAGGAGAAATTATAAGCAAAGTGAATGAATTGAAGGGATTCCAGACGGTGTCACTCTGAAATGATGATCCTGATAAGGGACTGTAACATCGGGAAATACTCGTTTTAAGCTTACAGGTGTACACTGGAATAATTCTCAGCTACTCTGTCTGCGGTATGATTTATAATCAGCCGTTATAAGCAACCGGATTTGAAGCGCTTTTATATTCTTTTAACGTATTTTGCCTGGAGGGTTCTCAACGTATGGGTAAGTTGTCTCCATCACCACAGGGATATCCGTGGGCTGAAGAGATTGCCAACAGCCTCAGTCACGGCGTGGGTCTGATTTTCGGGATTGTCGGATTGGTGCTGTTGCTGGTTCAGGCAGTAGGCGATAACGCCAGCGCCATGGCGATCACCAGCTACAGTTTGTACGGCGGCAGCATGATTCTGCTGTATCTGGCCTCCACGCTGTATCATGCGATACCGCATCAGAAAGCCAAATACTGGCTGAAAAAACTTGATCACTGCGCGATTTATTTACTGATCGCCGGTACCTACACGCCGTTCCTGCTGGTCGGGCTCAATTCTCCTCTGGCGAAAGGATTAATGGCGGTGATCTGGGGGCTGGCGCTGTTCGGCGTGATTTTTAAACTGGCGTTTGCGCACCGTTTTGAGGTGCTTTCCCTGGTCACGTATCTGACAATGGGCTGGCTGTCACTGATTGTGATTTATCAGCTGGCGACCAAACTTTCCCCTGGCGGTGTGATATTGCTGGCGCTGGGTGGCTTGATATACACGCTGGGCGTTATTTTTTACGCTTCAAAACGTTATCGGTTCGGTCACGCCATCTGGCACGGATTCGTGCTTGGCGGCAGTGCCTGCCACTTTTTAGCCATCTATTTTTACGTCTGACGTGTTTTCAGTCACGAAGGCGCTTTAAGAAAAGGAAACGCGGAGCCTGATGCTCCGCTTTTTTGTGCTCGCTATTTATGGGGCGTATCTGACCACCACTGGACCAGCGAGGGCACCGGCCGCAGATCGTAATGTGCCTCGCCCAGCAAATGATTAAGGATTTTTGCCGAGCGCCACGCGGTCAGCGTCAGTTGCCCTTCGGCACTGCCGTGGCTGTGGATCCCGGCATTCACTGCGTAAATGCGGTTCTGCTCCGGACCATCCCAGCGCAGATTGAAATTCGGCTGCAGCGGCAAATGTTGCTCGCGGTCATAAGGAATACGTGCCAGCAGCGGTTCAAGATAATCCGGTAAACCGGGGCGGTACCCGGTCGCCAGGATCACGATATCGGCACTGAAATGTTCCTCGCATTTTTCCAGCCCGTGCTTTGCCTGCAAACTGAAATCGCCAGTCGCATTACGCACGATATGATCCAATGCGCGGTGGGGCAACAAACGCACGTTACGCGGCTGATGCAGCACGTCGAAACGGTGGTAAAGCTGCTTATAGATGTCTTCCAGCGTGTGATAACTGATGCCGTCAGAAGGCAGTTTTTGCGTTTCTATTTCCTGCTCGCGCACCTCTTCCGGCAGCGTATAAAAGTAGTTCACATACTCCGGGGTAAAATATTCATTGGTGAAAATTGATTCATCCAGTGGCTGAAAATTAGGGCGCCGGGATATCCAGCTCAGTTCGGTGAATTCGCCCCAGTGGCCGCTCAGTGCGTTAAGAACGATGTCGGCACCGCTCTGTCCACCGCCGACTACTACCACCCGTTTACCGGTGAAATCAGGCTCACGCAGTTCTATTTCTGCAGCATGAAAACAGTTATCCCCCAGTGCTGCCCGTGCCGGTTTAGGGATCCACGGTGCATGACCGGTGCCGAGGCAAATATTGCGCGCGCGGTGCTTGCCTTTTTCACTCTGCACGATAAATTCCTGCCGCTTATCGTCGAAATCAATCCGCTCAACCGGTTCGGAAAAATGCAAACCCGTAATGCGGTCGCACGCCCAGCGCAGATAATCGGAAAACTCATCGCGGCTGATGATCAGCTGTTCCGTGGCCAGAAAACGGTAAATTTTCTTCTGCTCAACCAGATAATTAATAAACGAGAATTCGCTGCGCGGCGCAACGGTAGTGACCAGATCCTGCAGGACGTAGGTCTGCATGGTCGCCGTGGGTAATAACATACCGGGATGCCAGCTGAATTCCGGGTTAGCGTCGAAGAAAGCAGCGTTGAGTTTTTCCGTGTCTTTTGCCATGGCGGCGAGACTGAGATTAAAGGGACCGATACCAATACCAACCAAATCCTTCACGGGCATCTTTCTATTCCTTATGTTTTTAGGATACTTTGGAAACAATGTTATTAAGCATAGGTCAGCCGACAGCGACTGGCCTTTTTCCCGATAGCTTATTGAAATATTGCTCTATGCATTCACTTTGCCTTTTCTTACTCAACGATTAAAAAGGATTTGCTATGACCCGCTTGCGTCGTTTTAAACAAGTTGATGTGTTCACCGCTGAGCCGCTCAAAGGCAATGCACTGGCCGTAATACTCGATTCGGAAGGGCTGACGGATGCCGAAATGTTTGCCATGGCCCGCTGGACCAATCTTGCGGAAACGGCGTTTGTGATCAAACCGACATCACCCGAAGCGGATTACCGCGTGCGGATTTTCACTACTGACAAAGAGCTGCCGTTCGCCGGACATCCGACGCTGGGTACGGCATATGCGCTGTTGCAAAGCGGGCTGAAGCCTAAAAATTCTGGTTATCTGGTGCAGGAATGCGGTGTCGGGTTGGTGCAGGTAAAACAGCTGGCAGAAGGCGGTCAGGCATTTTCCGCTCCGCCTGCACAACTGAAACCGCTGGAGACTGAACATCATGCGTTGCTGGAAACCGCGCTGCGCGGCGGCAACATTCAGGCTGACGTCATGCCGGTATCGGTCGATATGGGCATCATCTGGCTGGTCGTGCGAATGGAAAGTGCGCAGGACTGTCTGAATATCACGGCCGATGCCGCCGCGGTCAGTCAGCTGCAAACACAACTGGGGATTAACGGTATCGCAGTCTATGGTTTACACGATAAAAACGGCCCGGCGGATTATGAAGTGCGGGCGATTATCGACGAAAACGGTGTGCTGAAAGAAGATCCGGTCACCGGCAGCGCCAATGCCTGTCTGGCGCGGGTGCTGAAAGCGGCGAATTTCCCGGATGGTGCGCATATGGCACAAACCTACCGCGTGCGTCAGGGAACGAAGCTCCAGCGCGATGGCCGCGTGACTGTCACCTTTGTGGATGGCGAACCGTGGATCGGCGGCGATAGCTGTACGCTGATCGACGGCACGTTAGATCTCTGATCAGCGGGGCATCAGCCCGTGTTGCGCCGTTTGTAACAGATGTATAAACGCCTGCATGTACGGTGTGGCATGCAGGTTATGGCGGTGCAGCAACCAGGTGCGGTTTTTTACCGTCGCGCCGTCCACTGTGATCGGGCGGCGGTAAAAATGCTCCGGCAGCGGTAAATAAGGAGCGACAATCGCGTAACCCAGTCCGTGTTCCACCATCGCCATGCACACTTCCAGTTTGTCGACTTCCATTGTGACAGTCGGTGCATGCGAAAAGTTGGCATTCCACCAGCGTTCAATCAGTTGCGTCACGTGCGCACCGTGGTGAATTTTTATCTGCGGCATGTGCGGCAACAGGGCGAAATCAAAATCCTGACTGTTGACCAGCACGTAATCATCTTCTTCAATCAGATGCTTGCTTTCCTTCCAGTTAAAATCGTCCTTCACCAGCGCGATATCAATTTCCCCGCGCAACAGCTTCTGAATGATCTCCTCGCTAAAACCGCTCATCAGATTCACACGGATCCCCGGATGTGTCTGCCGGAACTGGCTGAGCAATGGCGGAAGACGGTACGCCGCGTAGTTGCTCGACACGCCCAGTGAAATCTCTCCCTGCTGCTCCTGATCCAGACTGTGCAGATTGAGTTTCAGTTGCTGTAAATCATTGAGCACGGTGACGGCGTGTTGCGCGAGATATTCGCCCTGTGCGCTGAAGGTCAGCCCTTTTTGTCCTTCTTCAAACAGACGGATCGCCAGCTTGCGTTCAATCTGGCGTAAACGGTAACTGAGCGCGGGTTGTGAGGTATAAAGCTGTTCCGCCGCACGGGTGATATTTTTATGCTGATATACCGCCCGCAATATCAGCCAGTCTTTCTCGTTCATCGTTTTTCCGCCACCCGTAAAATCCTTCCTCCATAAAATATTTTTTGCGTAAAAAGCGCAACAGATAAAAAGGCTCAATTTGACCGGAAACAGTAAAAGCCCTATTTCTGTTGGTGTAGCGGCGCGTCATCGTCGCACCAAGTTGCATTCACCCGAAAATAATTTTTGGTCTTGCACCATCGCAGGGAATAAAACATGTCTGGTTGCACTACATCGGTTCATCACGCCAAAGAACAGAAAGCTGAGATTATCGCAGCTGTGGATTCTCTCGCAGCACAGGCCAGTGCGCTGGCGCTGAGCATTCATGCCAACCCTGAACTCAGCTTTGAGGAAGCCGAATCAGCAGCGGCACTGATTGCGCCACTGCGGGCGGCAGGATTTGAGATTGAGGTTCAGTCGGGCGGCTTGCCGACGGCATTCCGCGCGACGTTTGACAGCGGTAAGCCGGGCCCTGTGATCGCGTTGCTGGCGGAATACGATGCGCTGAAGGAACTGGGGCACGCCTGCGGACATAACCTGATTGGCACGGCATCCGTGACGGCCGCGCTGGCGCTGAAACAACAATCGCATCTGCTGACCGGCAAGCTGGAAGTGATCGGTACACCGGCAGAGGAAGAGGGCGGCGGGAAAATTATCCTCAGCGAGAAAGGCATTTTCGACCATGTCGACGCGGTGATGATGTTCCATCCGCGCGATAAAACCATGGTGGTACGCGGCGGGCTGGCATGTGTGGATGCGGTATTTAAATTCTATGGCAAAGCGGCGCATGCGGCATCAGCTCCCCAGAACGGGATCAGCGCGCTCGATGCGGTGATCCACACCTTCAACGGCATTAATGCCCTGCGTCAGTTGTTCACCGACGATGTGCGCGTACACGGCATTATTTCCGATGGTGGCAGTGCGACCAATATTGTTCCGGCTTATGCGGAAGCGAAATTCCTGATGCGCGCTGAAACGGTCAGGGGTCTCAGTACCGTCAAACAAAAAGTGTTTGATGCGGCGCGGGGTGCGGCGCTGATGGCCGGTGCGCGGCTGGAAATTGAAGAAGGGCTGACCTACGCCGAGCGCAATAACAACCTGACGCTGGCGGAATACTTTAAACAAAATCTGGACATCCTCGGCGTAGAAGTGGTTCCGCCGCCGCTCAGTGGCGGGATCGGTTCTTCTGATATCGGCAACGTCAGCCAGGTAACGGCGGCGATCCACCCGTATATCCGTATTGGTGATGTGCTGCCACATACACCGGAATTTGCCGAAGCTGCCGGTTCCGAAGCCGGTCTGCAGGCTATGTTGCAGGCGGCAAAAGCGCTGGCGATGACGACAGTTGATCTGTGTCAGGACGGCGCAAAACTTCAGGCCGTACGGGAAGAGTTTTTAAACTGGAAGTCCCGTTTTTAAGTTCACAATCAAAATAATAACCTTGGGTATGAGGACAGGATAATGATGAAAAAAATACAAGTGGCTGCCCTTATGGCAATGATCTTGGGCAGCGCACTGGCGCATGCCGAAGGTGAAACGCTGCGTGTCGGCGCTGATTTAAGTTATCCGCCGTTCCAGTTCCGTGATGCTGCGGGGACGCCGACCGGCTTTGAAATTGATGTCACCAACGCCATCTGCAAAGAGATGAAAGTGAAATGTGACTATGTGGTCAGCAGCTTTGACGCGGAAATTCCTTCGCTGATCGCCAAAAAAGTGGATTTCATTTCGCCGCAGGGGGCGACCGAAAAACGCCGCAAAGTGATCGACTTCAGCGATTTTGTGTATCACATCCCGACCAAACTGGTGGTGCAAAAGGGCAGTCCGCTGTTGCCAACGCCGGAATCGTTGCAGGGTAAGCGTATCGCGGTTCAGCAGGGTTCGATTCAGGAAATGTATGCCAATACTTTCTGGCAGCCGAAAGGAGTGGATGTGGTGGCGTATGCCGATCAGGACACCATTTATCAGGATCTGGTGGCCGGACGCCTGGACGGTGCGCTCAGCCCGGCGGTGGCGGTGACTTTTGGCTTTCTCAACAAACCGGAAGGCAGGAATTTTACCCTGACCGGCCCGGAAGTGCGTGACGATAAACTGTTCAGCATCGGTTCGTCGTACGGCCTGCGTAAAGGCGATGATCACATCAAAAAACTGCTCAATGACGGCCTGGCAAAAATCATGGCTGACGGTACCTGGGAAAAGATTAAGACCCATTACTTCGGTCCGCTGGACATATCGGTTCATCAGGAAAAGGTTAAATAATCATGGGATTGCGCCAGCCGGTTCGTGAGTTTTTATTACCCCTGATGGATGGGCTGTTGCGTGAATTTTCCACGTTGCACCGGCTTTCCGGCTGCGATGATGCGGAGCGGGCGGCGCAGCACATGGTGTCTGTGTTGCAGGAGCAAGGTCTGGATGCGCGGCTGTTGCATTGCCCGCTGTATCTCAGCGATCCGCTGGCCGGAAGGTTGCGTCTGCCTGAGTTTCCGCAATGGCAGTGCAATGCCAAAACCCGTTCATTCTCGGCGCATTGCCCGCAGGGCGTGGAGGGACACGGCTATTACGATGCCGGTGCCTGTAAATCACGTACAGATCATGAATGGCAACGTTGGGCGCAGGAGGTAAAAGGCAAAATCGTGATTGCCGGCCAGGGTTTTGAAGATTATGTACAACGCCTGTGTGCCGCAGGTGCCGCCGGACTTATTCATATTTGGGGCTCGGCTGAAACAGCGTTGCATGAAGAAACTGTCGGACCGGTCTGGGGAACGCCGGAACCGGATGATTTTCTGCGTTATCCGCGCCTGCCGGTGATTTCCGTTAATCACCAGGACGGTCAGCATTTGTTAAAGAAGTTACAGCAACATCCGCTGATGAGGCTGGAAATTGCCACGGAACTGAATTTTCACGTCGCCGGATGCAGCATGCCGGTGGTGGATATTCCCGGCAGTACGCCGGAATTCGTACTCCTCTCCTCACATTACGATTCCTGGCATGAGGGGGTTACGGACAACGCGACCGGTAATGCGCTTTGTCTGGCGATGGCCATCCATTTTCATCAGCAGCCGCAAAGGTTGCTGCGCGGGTTGCGGATTATCTGGTGGCCCGGGCATTCTAACGCCCGCTATGGAGGCTCCACCTGGTATGCCGATAACTACCGCCAGTCACTGAAACAGCATTGTGTGGCGCACATTAACGTCGATTCACCGGGGTGTCAGGATGCGGTGAATATTGTGCTCAATGCCAGCGGTGCGGAATCACAGACCTTTTTAAATGCGGCGGTGGAAGCCGTGACCGGCGACCCGGCGCAGTGCATTATCCCTCCGGGCAAAGGCGGCGATCAGTCATTCTGGGGCTGTGGTGTGCCGCTGCATTTTGCCTTTCGCGAAATCCCGCTTGAAAAAACCAGTCAGTCGCCAGGCAGTGGCGGTGGCTGGTGGTGGCACACACAAGACGACACTTACGATAAAGTGGATTTGAATATTCTGTGGCGCGATACACAAATCCACGCGCACTGGCTGGAAGGTCTGCTGACACAGACCGCGCTACCGCTGGATCCGCTGACGTATCTGAACGGTTTACAGCAATCGCTGGCAGAACTGGCCGCCAGCGTTTCACCGGAATTTGATCTCTCCGCCGTGGCTGAAAAATTACAGCAATTACAGCCTGTTTTGAGTGAACTGACCACCAACTGGCAGACGGAGCCGCAAACCTGGCAGCCTCAGATGAAGCAGGCTCTTGCCGGTTTGCATCGTCTGCGTTACAGCTCCGTAGACGATTTCCATTACGACCTGAGTTATCGCGGCGGTGCCTTCCCCGGTTTTCAGGAACTGGCTCCACGACGGGAAGATACCTCACCGGAAATGTGGCTGATGATGACGACGCGTTTTCGCCGTCAGCACGACCGTGCGCTGGCGCTGCTGGAAAATGTGGAAGCTATTTGTCGCTCATGACCAGCAGATACCGGCAAGGCTCAGCGCCGGGATTACTGAATGTGATGGGCAAATCCACGCCAAACGTCAGTGCATCACCCGCCGATAAGGCATATTTTTCAGCACCATAATCTATGGTCAGCGTCCCTTCTACCAGCCATAAACGTTGTTTATAGGCCTGATGATTCCAGCCAGGATAACTGATGCGGGCGGCGGCGGGCAGCGTGATTTCAACCAGTTCCGGGCCGCCGTTTTCCTGATGTGCGGTTACCTGACGTCGCAGATAACCGATATCCGGATCCTGCCAGATTTCCTGTTGCGCCAGCGGACGCAAGGGGGCGGGCTGTTCGTTATCTTCTGAAAGTAGCTGCGCCAGCGAAACGCCCAGACTGGCCGCGAGGCGGCCTAACAGACTGGCACTCGGACTGCTGTCCTGCCGTTCAATTTTCGAAATCATTGCCTTACTGACGCCCGAACTGCCGGAGAGTTGTTCGAGACTTAAACCCTGCGCTTTTCGCAAAGCCTGCAGGCGTGTGGCGATCAATTGGTCGATTGACATAAGGTCAGTTCCGTTGTTTACTTTTGTGGAATTAATTCTACTATAGTGGAATTTACCGCATAACGGAAGCCAACGGGAATGACTGATGAAAATGATTACCTGCACTGAACGCCAGCATGCTGTGGCAATTTTGGATATTTTTAATGAGGCGATCCTGACATCCACGGCGCTTTATGATTATAAACCGCGCCACATCGACAGTATGACAGCCTGGTTTGCGACTAAACTGACCCATAATTTTCCGGTGATCGGACTGCAGGACGAACAGGGTGCGTTGCTGGGTTTTGCCAGTTACGGCACGTTCCGCGCCTGGCCTGCGTATAAATATTCGGTCGAGCATTCGATTTATATTCATAAAGATCACCGTGGCAAAGGATTGGGCAAAATCCTGCTGAACGCGCTGGTTGATGTCGCGCGTGAGAGGGGCGTACACACCCTGATTGGTGCCATTGATGCGGCTAACAGTGGCAGCATTGCCCTGCACGAAAAAAATGGATTCAGTCATGCCGGCACGATTAAACAGGCGGCTTTCAAATTTGATCGCTGGCTGGATCTGGCCTTTTATCAGATGATCCTCGAGACGCCCTTAAAACCGGTTGCAGGCTGAATGCTTGGTGCAGAATGAGAAAGCAAGAGCCGGAGGGTACGGGTGTTAACGGCGGCTTATGCTGACCGTTATCCAGTCGGTAATGTGAGGCAGAAAATGTCAGATAAAACAGGCGTTGTTAAAAATAAGACAGGGGAAAACTCCACCCGTGTGCAGAGCCAGGATCCGCGCTGGCAGGCAGTAGTCAGTTGTGATGCAAAGGCTGATGGCAGGTTTGTTTATGCAGTCAAAACCACGGGGATTTACTGCGCACCTTCGTGCCCGTCCCGCCAGCCGAATCCGGAAAATATTCTTTATTTTGATGATGCCGAAGCCGCAGAACAGGCAGGATTTCGTCCCTGCAAGCGCTGCCGTCAGGGGCTGATTTCACTGGCGCAGTTTCATGCTCAGCGCGTGGCTCAGGCCTGCCGGTTGCTGGAACAATCGGCCGACATGCTGACGCTGAATCAGTTGGCTGCCGGGGTGGGCATCAGCGCCTATCATTTTCATCGCCTGTTTAAAGCGCAAACCGGCCTGACGCCTAAAGAATACCAACAGGCGCAGCGGGCACGACGCGTACGCGAAAACCTGACACATTCCGCGACGGTCACCGAGGCGATCCATGCGGCGGGCTATCCTTCCGATGGCCGGTTTTATGAAACCTCTGCAGCGACGCTGGGCATGACGCCACAAAATTTCCGATCAGGTGGTCGCGATGTCCGCGTCTGGTTTGCCATCGGCAAATCTTCTCTGGGCGATATACTGGTCGCCGAAAGTCAGCGGGGGATTTGCGCTATTTTGCTGGGGGATGATCCTGAGAAGCTGATTAACGAACTGCAAAATAGTTTTCCACAGGCAGAATTATTGGGTGGCGATCCGGATTTCGAGCGGCGAATTGCCTCGGTCATCGGCTTTGTGGAAGCGCCACATATTGGTCTGGATTTGCCGCTGGATATTCGCGGTACGGCTTTCCAGCAGCGTGTCTGGCAGGCACTGCGTGATATCCCGCCGGGAAGCACCGCCAGTTATGCCGAAATTGCCCATAAAATCGGTTCGCCGAAATCAGTCCGCGCGGTGGCCGGAGCCTGTGCCGCGAACCTGCTGGCAGTTGCAATCCCCTGCCATCGGGTGGTGAAAACCGGCGGCAATATTTCTGGTTATCGCTGGGGCGTGGAACGAAAACGAAGTTTGCTGGCGCGGGAAGAGAAGGGCTGACTATACTGAGCAGACTTAATGATTTCGTGGATTTTTTATAATGAGGGATGCCGTGCCAGCCTGCACTTTACGGATTGCTGAACCCAAAGATATCGACGCGCTTGCCCAATTACATGTTGCCATCTGGCGTGATACTTATCGTGAACTTGCTCCTGCGGAGGCCTTTGCGGCGCTTGATGTCCCGCGCCGTCAGGCTTTCTGGCAGGATAAATTTGCACATCCCGTAGCCGGTCAGGGTATTTTCATTGCAGAAACTGACGGCGTTTTCGCCGGATTTTGTCTGGCGTCGGCTTCCTCAAACCCGGAATTTGGCAACATGGCTGAAATCAAATTCCTGTATGTTTCCCCGCTGTTCAAACGTCAGGGAATCGGCAAGCGGTTAATCGCTGAGGCTGCAAGACATCTGGCCGGTGAGGGTTTCCGGGGCGCAGGGCTTGGTGTGGTGGAAGGTAACGAACCCGCCATCCTCTTTTACCGTGCCCTGGGAGGCAGGGAGGCCGGGCGCTATACCGATGCCGGGCCTCTCTGGCGCTCACCTAATATAATTTATGCGTGGCCTGATATCAGCGTGCTGACTGCACTGTAAATCCCCTTCGCGGCGAAATACTGCCTGCGTCAGTGAATAACGCAGGCGATCTTCACTGACGCAGTGCTTCCAGCCGCTGCTTTTGCTGACCTTCGGCAGTGAAATTCTCTGCACTTAACCAGCGTTCAAACGCGGTTTTTGAGGCTGGCCATTCAGAGTCGAGAACGGAATACCAGCAGGTGTCACGGTTATGCCCTTTATTGACGATGGCCTGACGGAACATCCCTTCATATTGAAACCCGAAACGCTGCGCGGCCAGTTTTGACGGCTCATTCAGGCTGTGGCATTTCCATTCGCAGCGGCGATATTTCAGCGTATCGAACAGATAACGTTGCAGCAGGTAAATCGCTTCAGTGCCAAAACGTGTTCGTTTCATCAGCGGAGACCAGTTCACCCAGCCAATTTCGGCTACGCCATTCACGGCATCAATACGCATCAGGGAAACGCTGCCGACTGCGCGTTGTGTCTGTATATCGACAACTGCGAAAAACAGCGGATCCTCACTTCTGGCCTGTTGGGAAATGAACAGATCGCAATCAGCCTGGGTCGCAGGGCGATCGACGGAGAGATACGTCCAGTCGCGGTTATCATCAATGCTGTGCCAGGCCTTAAACAGATCCTGACTATGGCGTTCAGTATTCAGAGGTTCCAGGCGGCACCAGTGACCATCAAGCTGAACATGAGAAGGTCGTTCGCGGGGTTGCCAGTCGGGAAGGGCATCACCAATGGGTTGGCCAAAGTGGTTAAGGGGGGTCATAGCAGTTTCCATTTTACTATCAATGAACTTCCATAAAATCAGAATGGAATGGTGGCTGCAACCGGCGCTTTAATAAAAATCTGTAAAGCGGGTGTTTGACCCGCTTATTAATAAAGGCCCGTTATAAGCACCCGGCACTGCCACAGATCCTGATTTTTTCCTCAACCACTTTTTGCATCGCCAGTTTGCCGGGCACGATGTATTTGCGGGGATCATTCGCATCCGGATGTTCTGAGAAATACTCTTTTACCGCACCGGCAAAGGCTATTTTCAGCTCGGTGGCAACATTGACTTTGCAAATGCCCAGTTCAATCGCCTGGCGTATCATGTTTTCAGGAATACCGGACGCACCATGAAGCACCAGCGGAATATCGACCTGCTGGCGGATTTGCCCAAGGCGGCTGAAATCCAGCTTCGGTTCCCCCTGATACAGGCCATGCGCAGAGCCAATGGCAACGGCCAGCGAATCAATACGTGTGGATTCAACAAAATGCTTAGCCACAACGGGATCGGTGAAAATACCGTCACCTTCCTCTACCACCAGATCATCTTCTTGTCCGCCAAGTCGGCCGAGTTCTGCTTCGACACTGGCATCAAAGGCATGACACAGCCGGACAGTTTCACGCACATGTTGGATGTTTTGTGCCAGCGGAAAATGCGATGCATCGATCATTACGGAGCGGATCCCGGCCCGGACTTTGCTCCCGATATCGGCCGGATCCTCATGGTGGTCCAGATGCAACGCCAGTG
The DNA here is from genome assembly GCF_019049755.1 of Rahnella perminowiae. GTDB lineage: Bacteria > Pseudomonadota > Gammaproteobacteria > Enterobacterales > Enterobacteriaceae > Rahnella > Rahnella perminowiae. Next base: position 6,156 of record NZ_JAFMOS010000593.1, on the reverse strand, counting down.
GAATGCGATACTTTCGCGCAGCCTCATGGCATATCGAGATCAGGTAATCTGTGCCAGCATAACTCAATGTCCCCGGTGTTCCGGCAAGGATCACCGGGGAACTCATGGCTGCCGCCGTTTCTGCAACAACTTGTACCGTCTCGAGATTATGTACGTTAAAAGCAGGAACGGCATAACACCCGCGCTGAGCCGCGAGCAGCATTTCTCTGTTAGAAATCAGATACATTTTATCGGCCTCCTGTCATATCCAGCAGAATCTTTCCTGTCATCGGCTTGCCAGCCAGCGCGGCGACCTCCCGGATAAACTCTTGCGGACGGGCAACACTGGCGATCAGGGGTTCAAGACTGAGTTTATTCTCAGTAAAAAGCTGAATGGCCTGTCGCCACTCACTGCCCGGCCATGGAGAGGAATAATTCATCCAGCTGCCGAGTAAAGTCAGCTCTTTGCGCAGGATATGGCCGAAAGTGGCGACGTCTAACGTCAGCTCTTTGTGTAAGGTGCCGACCAGCGCGATTTGCGCTTTGGGGCCGGCAATATTGAGAGACAGAGCCACGGTTTGTGCCGTACCTGCCGTTTCAACAATCAGCTGATTAAAGCGCCTTTCGTGAGTTTGCTGGCGGATGTCATCAGCATTGCACGTTGCGCTGTTATAAACGTGGCTTGCGCCTGTTTCTTCTGCCAGGGCAAGGCGCTGCGGATTGATGTCGATGGCTGTCACCGATTTCGCGCCCAGCGCGCTGGCGGCCTGAATAACTAATTGCCCGATGGTGCCCGCGCCAATCACTATTACCTCTTTACCCTGACAACCTCCTGCCAGTTTCAGTGCATGCAAACCAACGGTGAGCGGTTCCAGAAAAGCACCTTGCAGGAGGGAAAAATTTTCCGGCAATTTGAATAAATTTTTCCGCGAAACCACAATGAATTCAGCATGGCCGCCACTGCGTCGGGAGCCGATGAACTGATAGTGCTTACACTGGGAATACGCTGTTTGACGGCACTCTTCGCACTGAAAACAGGGTAATAAAGGTACGCAGGCCACGGCATCCCCCTCGTGTAAATCGGTGACATCTTCTCCGGTGCTGATGACGTGGCCACTAAATTCGTGGCCCAATGTGATGGGGTAAAAATGTGAGCTGCTGGCGAAAATACGCGGAATATCGGACCCGCACAGCCCGGAGTAGGCAATGCGAACCAGAACTTCATCGGGAGCACTCAGCGTGGGAGCAGGTTGCTCTTCAACAGTTAGTCTGCTGTCAGCATGTACAACGACAGATTTCATAGTCAGGTTCCTTAGGCGGGGAATGCCCCCGCCGGGATGAAAGTTAAGAGTTAGCCAGTGCAGCGGCTGCCCGTTTTTCTGTTTGTGTGAATTGACGGGCGCGACGCCATGTCAGGAATACGCCGATAGCGTAAATAACGCCGATGATAGTCAGCCCTGCGATGTTTTTAAGTGTGCAAAGTTGGATGAGTAAATACGTGATCGGCGAGCCACCCTGATCGAGTGAAGCCACTCTTCCGCCAGCCGTGAGTGCACCTGCATTCGCGGCCAACTGGGTGTGCAAATCAATGGTCTGTGTGGCTATCCACAGCGTGATACTCATGATGATGCAGCCCGAAATCAGCGTGCGGAACAGGTTGCCCTGATGCACGGCAACCGCGATGGCAACGAAGAAACCGATAGTGGCGAGGTCACCAAACGGCAAGACCTGATTTCCGGGAACAAGCACAGCGATAAGAATTGTCAGAGGGATAAAAATCAGGCTGGCGGAAACCACGGCGGTATGACCCAGTAATAACGCCGGATCCAGACCAATCAGGAACTCCTGTCCGCCAAAGCGGGCCTGCAGACGCGTACGGGCATGACGGGCGATAGGCGTTAAACCGTCCATTATCGGTTTGATAACCCGTGGCATCAGAAGCATGACTGCAGCGGTTTTAACGGCCAGCTGCAATATGCCTTTGACGTCGTACCCGGCGAGATAACCAATAATCAGCCCCATCACTAAACCGACGGTGACCGGTTCACCAAACGGACCGAAACGCTTTTGCACGTCATCAGCACTGAAGTGAATTTTGTTCAGCCCCGGGATCTTCTCAATGACGGTATCAACCAGGACTGCGATCGGCCCGAGATAGGCTGAGGAACCATGTGGGATAGCAATGCCTTCCAGATTAAAGAAATCACGCGTGTCCTTTGCAAACCAGTCGCCCAGCTTGTAGATGAATGCGGCATGTAAAATCACCCCCATGATCCCCAGCCAGTAAGAGCCTGTAGCAAGGTGCAACATGGCGCCTGTGAACGTCATGTGCCAGATATTCCAGATGTCCACATTGACGACACGGGTCATACGCGTCAGCAACATCACAATGTTCACACCGATTGCAATCGGAATAGCAACCAGCGCAATTTGTGATGCCCAGGTCATTGGCGACGAGCCTGGCCAGCCAATATCGACGACCTGCAGGTTAATTTCGAAATGCTCTGCCATGGCTTTTGCCGCAGGCCCGATGGAATCGAGCATCAGGCCGATGACCAGACCGATTCCGACAAAACCAATACCAATGTGAATGGCAGATTTAAATGAATCCCCAAGTTTCATCCCTAATATCAGCGAGAAAACGATGATCACCCCAGGCAGCATGACTGTCGGGCCGAGATCGAGGATGTAGCGCATGATGTCGGTAAACATGACTTACTCCTGTAACAGGGTCAGTATTTGCTGGCGTAATGTATCCATGCCCACACCGGAGATAAACGGCATGCCATGTACAACCGGAATACTGCCAAATGTCCGGTCCACCTTGGCGGTGGTACAAATCAGATGAGCACCGTCCATATAGGTTTCGATTTCTGTTACCCGGCACTGCACCAGATCCACATGTATGCCATGTGCCTCACACAATTCTTTGATTTCCTCCGCTGCCAGCGTAGAGGTGGCAACAGCTCCGCCACAGGCGACTATAATTTTTCGCTTCACGGTAAGGCTCCTTAACAGATTGTTTTAAATGTTATTTTTGTAGGTAAGACATCGGGGTTATTGCTTATGGTATTTTCAGGTACACACAGCGGATCGCTTCTCAGGAGCAGGCAGAAAAATGTGCTGTTCAAAAAGCGCGGCTAATTGTTCTTCCGGAGCTGTCAGTAGACGTTCAAAAAAAACAGGTTCCTGTAACTGGCTGAATAACTGACGCAATAGCTTCAGCTGTTCTGACGGGTGAGTGACAATCAGGGCAATGATGAGTCTGGCGGGAATCGTTCCTTCGTCATCAGCCTGAAAAAATTCCACTGTGGTATCTGGCCTGATCAGATAAATGGCCGGGCTGCGGGCATGAATGGCTTCGCAATGCGGAATGGCGACAGCATGATGTTCAAGCTGGATGCCGGTTGGATATTCAGCCTCGCGATGTATCAGCGCCTGCGGATACGTCGTTTCCACCACGCCCTCCTGCACCATACGTTCACCGATGTGTGCGAGTGCCTCGTGATAATCCGCAAAACTGATACCGGTTTTGACGAAGATTGCGCAGTTATGCATGGCATACTCCTTCACATACTGTCTGCGACGGCGTGCAACCGAAGTGATACGCGCGCAGAACGTCCTGAATTTTATCGATGATAAGTTCATGCGGATCGCTGGTAAGTGCACCGGTCATCACCCGTTCAAACTGAGCAGGCAGGTATTGGCTCAGCAGACCAAGCGGGATATCTGCTGAACGCAGGTTAGCCATTAAAACGTCCATCGCCCGGTTGATACGGACATGAGGCCAGTAGTAGCGAATACGATCGGATAAGCTGAAATGCAGATCGATAAGTGACAGGCTGAATGTCGGGTTGTAATACTTTTTCCAGTAACCGGGCTCATCCAGCATGACGCCATCAATAACCGTCAGGATCTGGCTGCGGCACTCTGGCGCAATCAATACCTGTTCAATGTTGGCCAGGGAAAAAACGGCTTCCCGCAAAGCGAAAGTCAGTGCAGGACCCACTTTCAGGATAGCGAAGTGATCTTTCACCAGACTGCGGTAAGAATCGCGGGTCTGGTAATCGGTAGAATGGGCTTCATAAACCAGAGGTGTGGCAGCAATATAAGCTGACAGCTCCTGGGCAAGATCGGGCTGATAATGAATCACGCGGCTGTGATCGAATTCAACGCCGGGCTGGACCACGATGGCAATGATCCGATCCAGGGCATCATTCAGCCCGAGTTCGCGAAATGCCTGATGGTGCATTTCCAGAGTCGCTTTTGCATCTCTGGTTTCGGTGATATGAACATGCTGGATCGCCGATGACTCACCGCCTGGGACGGGGACTTCAGTGCCAATGACATAGGTCAGCAATGCTTTCTGCTGTGGCGTTGCCACTTCTTCAGCGACCTGACATAAACGCGCTGCACGCTGAGCTACGACGAAAGGATCCAAAGGAACAGGATCGTCTGCACAGGACATGGACGCATCCAGATGAATTTTGCTGAATCCGGCTTCGACATAGCGCGCAATAAGGTCTTGTGCTTTTGCCATCGCTGTTTCGGCGTTTTCATGCTGCCAGCAGTTTGGCCCCAGATGATCGCCCCCTAAAATCAGACGCGGTAACGGGAATCCAATTCTCTCGGCAATGGCGAGAACGAAATCTCGGAAATCAATGGGTTGCATGCCCGTATAGCCGCCAAACTGATTGACCTGGTTGGACGTTGCCTCGATCAGCACTTTGCGGTCAGTGTGCAAATCTTCCCGTAATGCAGCTTCAATCACCAGCGGATGCGCAGAGCATACTGAGCAGATGCCGATCCTTTCGCCTGTCTTGTGTTTAGCAATAATGTCTTTCATTTTAGGCCTCCGTTTGTTTCCGAAGAGGATCATACCTTTCCGAAAGGCAAACAATAGCGTTTTGCAGATTTCGTGATGATGATCGGAATAATTCGTAAGTTTATTTCATTCGATTGCTTTCGTTTATGAAGGCATCTCGTGAAACGAAAAGATAAAATCGCCGTGCGCAGCGGCAACCTGTCGGGAGTTGCTGTGATTCACATCGTGCGGAATTTTTACTCCTCATTAAGGTGCCTTTTGTTTACACTGGGAGGTATATGACCTTTCGGATTACCCATAATGAATACTTATGAACGTCGCAATAGAATCATTGATTTAGTGAATGAGAATGGCAGTGTTCTGGTTGCTGAGCTTTCGAGTGCTTTCGAAGTTTCAGAAGTTACGATTCGTTCTGACCTGAGTTTGCTGGAACAAAAAGGTGCGCTCAGTCGTTTTCATGGCGGTGCGGCAAAGCGGACTGCCAGAGAAACGGCAGGTCACGACAAACCGCTGGATGAAATGGTTCTGGAAGAGCGTTACCTTCACGCCAGCGATCCGAAAAAACGCATCGCTCAGACTGCCGCAGGGTTGGTTAAGCCGGGTGACACCGTGATCCTCGACAGCGGCAGCACCACCATGCTGCTGGCTGAAGAGTTGGTGAAAGCGGGTGATATCACTGTCATTACTAATAACTTACCTGCTGCCTTTGTGTTATCCGAAAACCCGGATATCACGCTGGTTGTCTGCGGGGGAACACTGCGTCACAAAACGCGCTCACTGCATGGCAACATTACGGAATATGCATTGCAGGGTATCGTCGCAAACCTCATGTTTGTCGGCGCTGATGGCCTGGATGCGGCAACAGGGATCACCACATTTAATGAAGGCTATAGCATCAGCGGTATCATGGCCGATGCTGCTCAGCGGGTCGTGGTGGTCACAGATTCCACCAAATTTGGACGACGCGGCTATAACCTGGTGCTCCCTATGGAAAAAATCGACACCATCATTACTGACACCGGTATCAGCGATGATGTGCAACGGGCGCTTAAACAAACCTCTACAGAGATTATTGTCGTCTGATTTCTAGCCGCTTCCGCCATCAACCGTGCAGACTTTACGACTGCTGACGAATCAATAAAACAGGCAGATCTGAGGGTTGCGCAGATGTGCGGGGAAAAACATAGGCGTTTCAGTAACAGCTATTCATAAGTGGAAGCTGTATCCAAAAACTGCCGCAGAGAAAGGTTCCTGCGACAGCGGGGGAGTGAAGGCGACTGAACGTTGAGAAGCAATAATAAAGCCGCAAATCCTTTCGGGGGGCGGCTTTATTTGCGTTAACGGGCTTATCT
>NZ_JAFMOS010000098.1 GCF_019049755.1 Rahnella perminowiae | reverse complement strand
TTACCACATTAAATGAGATGTATCTGAAGAACGGCAAACTAAAAGTGGAATTACTCGGTCGCGGCTTTGCATGGTTAGATACCGGGACTCACGATAGCCTGATCGAAGCTTCTCAGTTCATCCATACCATCGAAAAACGTCAGGGATTGAAAGTTGCGTGTCTGGAAGAAATTGCCTACCGGAAAGGATGGATAACACGAGACCAGGTTGAATCGCAAGCAAAATCCATGAGTAAAACCCCGTATGGTCAGTACCTTGCTAATCTTTTAATCGAGGACTGAGTCGTCAGTTTTTTTATTAGGAGTTATTCTCAATTTAAGCGTAACTCCTAACTCTTTGTTTAAAAAGACTGCCAGTAATTTGGACTGAAATTCAAGTTGAGACAGAGTTTCACTCCACGCTGTTTATATAGTCCGCAGTGTCGCTTAACATTTACATAAGAAAACAAAATGAATGATTTTTTAGGTAAATGTTAAAATAAAAAATATTGTACAGTGCATTGGTAGCTGTTGAGCAAAGGGCGGTAGCGTGCGTAAAGGGTATAAATTTTTACCCTGAAACTACGATGACATTTTTATCACCATACTCGCAGATATGAATATTTTTTAGATCGAAGCATGATTAGGCGATGCTTGATAAGCAATAAAATTTGATTAGTTGAGTAACTAAATTTC
>NZ_JAFMOS010000099.1 GCF_019049755.1 Rahnella perminowiae | reverse complement strand
ACTTTAAACTTTGAAAAGTACTCGTCCATTAACTCTTCAACATCATCTTGATCTAATTTCACATCAAAATGAATATTTGATTCTTCAGTGTATGTATCATATTTTTTACGTCTAAACATATAAACGCCACTGCGGCGAGTCACAAGATCAATTACTTGTTTAGCTATATCATCAGTTACCATATTTTATCATCACCTCTGGCTATCATATTGTAGTCACGGATTGAGAGATAAACGATTTGGTAAACATCAGAGATTAGAATCAACTCACCGATCAGGGGAATAGTACGACCTATAAATGTACTGATTTGTGACACCATTCTTCTTTTTACTGTCCAAGGGGTGTAGCCCCCAATCCACGTCGGTAACTGTATCCCGAATGGGAATTTGGCCTGCTTGAATACTGCCCTAACTTTTTGCGAAGCTCTCGATGTGCCTTTAAGAGCAGTTCTGGGCTTGCCTCGTGTTGTCTGGTTGTTCACGCCGCTGTATAACGCAACTAACGCACCAAAATCACCGAAACCAAATTGATCAGCTGTGTTCTCACAAAAGATCATAAAAAGCATCTCACCAGCAGTTAAATTTGACTTACCCGCATAAAAGTAAGTTCCATTTAGTTCTTCAACCGTATCCATACCTTCCCCTTTTACGTGACGTCTAAAGAGTATACAACTGA
>NZ_JAFMOS010000100.1 GCF_019049755.1 Rahnella perminowiae | reverse complement strand
TTATAAAATAAATGAACGGGCAACCCAAAGATAAAAAAGGAACCCGGTCCGTCAGTCTCTCCGCTTTCATGCACTTTAATCACTCTCTCTACCGCACCGGAGAGTATTTCACCAAGCGAGTTATTTGACATCAAAAATTGATAATAGCGGACAGCATCTATTCCGGGGAATATATCAAAAGCATTAACACAATAAAACGTATAGCCGGCGGAGAACAGCAGTGCCGAGATGATAAAAAAATTATAACGGGCTCCCGGAATGGTCATGACAGGTATGCTCAATGCAGTCAGGGTAAAGATCACCGCCCCTACCGCAATACGTGCATTCACAATAAGATTAACTATGCATACTGAAATGGCCATCATTAAAAAAAGATACATAACGCCACGTTTTAAATCAATGTTCACTTTTTCCTCGCCGGTCCTGGCTTAATACAGTCCTGAAGACAGTTATATACATCAGAAAAGCGACAAAACTGTTCGAGAAAAACAGCACCCATGGCACACAGAATACATTCATAAACTTACAAACCAAATACAATATAACGCAATGAACGAGTCCTCCGGTGAAAGTACAATAGGAAATTGCTTTATTCTTGCCATAAAAAAAACAGGTGGAAGCCATAATCAGGTAAAATCCCTGCGCTAAAAAAGCAGGCACCATAATTATCACCAATCTTTTAATATCC
>NZ_JAFMOS010000101.1 GCF_019049755.1 Rahnella perminowiae | reverse complement strand
TGTATATGAAAACCGATTAAACCAAGTGCATAAATCTTTGCCCGGTTTTAATTGATCATCACTACCCGTTATTTAATAATACCCATTGGTAAATCCACAATAGATTTTATGCTAAAATCAGATGATACACATCCCAACTAAGACCAGCCGATGTCAAAAAACACTAAAAGCTTCCTAAATCCCATCGAGCATGAATTTACTCTTCGCCATCCAGGCGTGAGATGTTTTAGTATCTCTTATATAAAAGAAAATTATCATGATGACTTATTCATCGAGTATAATATCGACATTCCACAAACACTAAACAACGCAGTGACAAAAAGGCGTGCTGAATTTATTGCCGGTCGATACTGCGCCAGTAACGTATTAATGCTCTTGGGATGTGAGGAGACCAAGGTTGCTGTCTCTCCTGAGAGGGCACCTGTATGGCCTGCCGGAGTGTTGGGATCTATTTCTCATACTGATAACTTTGCTATCGCGGTGGCTGGTTTTTCGAGTAAATTAACCTATATCGGCATTGATATTGAGATAAGACAGCCAAAGATTTTTGTCGATATGGCTAATGAATTTACTTCAACCGGTGAGCAAGGTTATTTTTCATCATTATCCTTAGATTATGATGTTGCTTTGTTGATCTCGTTTTCGGCGAAAGAGAGTTTATTTAAAGCGTTATGGCCGACGATAAAATATTTTTTCGATTTTTCCTATGC
>NZ_JAFMOS010000102.1 GCF_019049755.1 Rahnella perminowiae | reverse complement strand
AAAAACAGAGCTGAAAACCGCGCTCATACGTAAAATTCGGCTCTACTAACCAGTCGATCAATTCCAGATTTTGCGTAGACGTGCGCACTTCAGTTTTTGGTCAGGGTTTTCACACAGCCTGGGCACACAGCAGACAAACACGTGACGCTGAAGGTCTGCTGCGAGCGAGGAGCCGACGTTGGCGAAGAAAAGAATGTTCAAGCCCAGCAATCATGCTAATCGCCGTAAAAAACCACTTTCTCGACTTTATTCCTCGTCTCTGGCACCTTTCTCACATCTCAGAGAGCTATCTTCATAATGTTGTAATGGTGAAGTTCATGAGGCTGATTCTTTTGTTACAGGTCCCATTTATTCCCTTCCACAGATAGCCTGAATTCAATAGGTTCTCCGCAAATATGTACAGTTGGAGCACCAGGTTCATTCCATCGAAATAGATTAAGATGCCAGCCGCCCGGTATTAATCTTGAGCAATCAATAAGGCCATCAGCACCGTATCTACGAGCAAGGTCAGAGTTTTTCCATGATGGAGGTTCACGATTTTCCTGTAGTGCAGGTACCCATGGTTTTTTTGAAAGCTCTGGATCAATCCCCAACACACTACTAGCTAGTTCATCATTCTGATCCAAGACAAACGCCTCGTCGATATAGAGTGGAACAACTACGCGTCGAATTCCGTCAGCCCGCATATACCCGGACACAGCCCTTATTGACCATTCT
>NZ_JAFMOS010000103.1 GCF_019049755.1 Rahnella perminowiae | reverse complement strand
ATTGTTGGAGTTCCCAGGCTTTACGGATGAGCTGTAGGTCAGGTTTGAAGCGTGACATATGCCGTATACCGATGACAGGAACATCTGATAGTTTGAAACGAGCCATAAAACTGAACGTAGAGTAGTAGCTACTTTGATTTACATATTGAAGTTTACACCCCTTCCCAAAATGATCGCTCATTAACCTTGCTGCTGAATGTGAATTCATTCCGTTACTATACGCAATAATCAGTTCGGGCTGGCATAAGGGTAACGTAACTTCTTCAAAGAACCGCATTGATTTCTCGATAAGATTATTAAGGCTCCCAATCGGACTGCTGAGCGCTGCTTTTTTAACAGAGTTTGCATCTTTGGAGCACATAAGTAATGCATTGGTATAAACGGTCTCATACCATCGAAACCCAAGTTCTTCCGGAATGTTATATAAACGGTTCGCAAGATGTTTTATCCCCCAGGCTCCCTCCATACCGGCTTTAATATTTGAGAAGTCGGGGGAGTGAAACCCTTCAATTATGGCTTGTTTATTCGTAAAGCATTCGTCTGCTTGAGAACCGTTGAATCCCATGATGATTAGACGTTTTCTTTCTGGAGGAGCAGATAACAACTCGAATGAGCAATCGTAAGGGCGACCCTTTAGGTCGCATAAATCAAGTCGTTCAAGCCCTTCCAGGATAAACTTTTTGGTAATTTCCATGGCGTTTGACTTATGTAGTGAGTTTAATCT
>NZ_JAFMOS010000104.1 GCF_019049755.1 Rahnella perminowiae | reverse complement strand
CTATTACACACTGCTAACTTATGCTAAATTTTATTCAAAATTACATTACTGAATGAAGATACTACATATTATTTCTTTTTCAACCACAACACCATTACTAATAACAGAAATATACATATGTTGTAAGCCCTTGTATGACGTTCGCTCTTTGTGAGAGGCAACAAATACTCCATTTTCCTTTTCATTGGCTTTTTTTATTATTTCTGTTTCATGGTTGTCATTGTTATCTTTTTCTCCTGCCTCTTTACCATGATTAACTACCCTAAATTTAAACTTTAATGCTTCATATTGTTCGCCATATGTCTCACGAAACGTTGCGTGGAACTTGACCCATTTATTTTTTGGTATCGCTGATGCACAATTTTTATATTCAATCTTATTGAATAAACCATATTCATCATTACTATAGGTAATTATTACGTTTATTCTGGAAGGTTGAGTGCCATGTGGCAAAAGTGAAAAATATTTTGACTGGTTCAATACATATTGTTTGTATCTTAATCTTGATTTATCTTTGGCTGTAACATCAATGACATACCTATCAACCTCACCATTTTTTGATTTATATTCAAGATAATCATTAGTTGTAAGTCCTAATTTATTAACAAGTGTTTCTCCTAACATAATTGAGTTTTTAGGAGCCTTGTGTTGTAATTTTGAAGCTATATCAACGAAAAATGAAGTCGCTGTTACTTCATGAACACCAGGGATTCCATACTTGCTCCAAAG
>NZ_JAFMOS010000105.1 GCF_019049755.1 Rahnella perminowiae | reverse complement strand
GTAGCATTTGCGAAAAATTCCCAGTCTTCATGGCCGATTCCATAATCTTCAGTAAAACCGCCGATGGCATTGAAGGTTGAAGCACGCACTAACGAGTTCGCAACACCGAAGCAATTCGAGAAACTTGCAACATTTAAATCGGCACCAAGTGGTAACCAGCAGTGAGTTGTTTTTCGGTACGGAGCTGGGAATTCCTCCCCAAAAATAAGATCGCTTGGAGTAGTTAAAATATCCGCCTGCGAATTAAGGGCTGCTTTAACGAAATACTCAATTTCATACGGTTTTGCTACGTTATCATCATCCATAAAAATTAAATATTCGCCTTTAGCGAACTTTGCAGCTAAGTTGCGGGCTGCACCCAAGTAATTGTTTGAGCTTCTTATTATTTTCCAACCTTTCGAATTGAACTCTTTTTGAATTAACTCAAGGTACTTAATAGACTCTTCTTTAGTACTCCCATCATCAACTAAAATAACTTCAAAATTATCGTAAGTCTGATTAATTAGCGATGCGATCGCTTGTTGCAAAAGATGTGGTCTTTCATAGTGCACTAAACAGACACTGACAAAAGGCTTTATATTCTCGCTGAGTTCGATAAATTCTGATTTCTGGATTTCATTGAATACAGAAATCCACTGTTTTTCAATTTGATGACTTTCAGCTACAAGATGAGTAGAAACCTGCAAATTCACCAAGCGATGTGATATTTTTGAATACAAATCTATAGGGTTAGGAT
>NZ_JAFMOS010000106.1 GCF_019049755.1 Rahnella perminowiae | reverse complement strand
GAAGTAGCCTGGGAAGATATGCAAGAAAGAATGAATGTTCCGTCAGATAGAAAGGTAAAAGCAATGCTTCTCTTTGATAATAATGATAATTTAATACAATCTTTTGATATTGATTCTGACGTTATGCCTGAATTACAGGAAACACTAAATTCGCTTTGTGAATTTTTCTATTGTTTACATGCAGCTTACAGATATGAAATATGTAAAGGTGAGTGAAGCTATGAAGATATATGGTTTGATGAAACTTGTAATGGATATATTGATATATGACAATAGAAACTTGATTAATGAATGAGTATGCTAATTTTCTTTTCAACTGAAAGGAGAAAAGCAAGGGAAATCAGAGAAGCGGAGCTTCGATGAGTTAGCCCTTGCTTAATCGATAGCCTATTCAAATTACCCGGATAGATCACTACGTTTAATTAGATGCTTTAGATTAAATAATGACAGCAATCCTTATTACTTCATGATTGCTGTCGATGTAACTGCAATGTGTTAAATTTATCTTATCTATGTGATACCTGTGAATATTAGCATTCTAATTATTTCATTATTGAAAATGTAAAAACATGACATCGTCTTGGACAAAGCAGAAGTGGTTATCAGATAATGGGGAAGTGTATTTTTTAACATTTAATGGTTACTTTTCCTTGTAATACTTTTATCATATTAAAAATCCAACAACCTATGAGCAGGCAATGTAACTCGACATGGACCTGTCTCTTATAAACATCTGAC
>NZ_JAFMOS010000107.1 GCF_019049755.1 Rahnella perminowiae | reverse complement strand
CCTCTGGGACTTTGTTGGGGATGTTCTGGAAATTGGCTCTGTAAGTATCGATGGTCCAGTGTTTTGGTCCGGCGAATGAGTTCCACGAAACGTATTCGTTGCCCCATTTACCTCCGCCATATCCGGGGCGAATATGATGGGTTTGCATCTGTCCACGGCTATTTGCAACGGTATAATCAATGCCGCTTCCGCCGGGTTCAAGACGTGGGTCGTCAAACGGTTTTGAACTCATATAAAGGTCGCCGTGTTTGGTCAACACATAGCCCTGATCGTTGACGACAGTGATGGATTCGATTTCGTCCCGTTGTGGGCCGTCAGCCCCGTACTGAACCGCGCCGGTACCGGGGGAGAAACGGGCTCCCTCCCATGTACGGCCATAATCTTTTGAAATCAAGAAACCAGATAAGTCATCCCATGGAATTGCAATATATTTTTCAGATGGATGCACAAATTTAAAAAATGAAATCCGAAATATTGGGTTGTCACGATGGACCACTTCAGTCCGTATATTTCTTGTTATGTCGACGTACCACAACGCGCCTTCGCAATGATTTCCTTCAAGTTCGAGATAACGATGAGCGTCAAATTGATAAACAACTTGTAGAGGCGTCTTGTAGGGGGTTGATTGTCCGACTCCAGACCAAAAAATCAACAGGCTTGTTAATGTTATTTTAGTGCTTTTCATAGAACTTCCTTGCTCAAATCTGAGGCGCTGGCATTTCCCACTGCAAACCATCTGTCAGATTCGTAC
>NZ_JAFMOS010000594.1 GCF_019049755.1 Rahnella perminowiae | reverse complement strand
CCCCTGCGTTGCCCCGCCCCGGCACAATACAATGCGCATGCCCAGCGCCTCTCCCTCACTGAACAAAATGTCCGAGGTATCAAACGGCATATCAGGCCAGTAGAGATAATTGTGATCCGCCACGGTGGTGCAGCCTGAACGCAGCAGTTCGGTCAGGCCGATACGCACGGCGAGGCGAAAGGTGGATTCGTCAAACGTGGCGCGAAAACGGTAAGGCGTGGCACTTAACCACGCGGTCAGACTTTTGTTCAGCCCCTGCGGCTCGCCTTTGAGCAATGACTGAAACAGATGATGGTGAGTATTGACCCAGGCCGGATAGACCACGCAGTCACGCGCCTCAATCAGCCGTTCGTCGGGCAACGCGGTCAGAGTACCGATCGCCTGGATCACGCCATTACGGACACGGATATCCGGTCCGGCGTGACGCGCGTCTTCTCCCGGCAGACCGGTCAGGATGGCGTGCGCATTTTTAATCAGCAATGAACAGGATGACATCGCAACGCTCCTCAAGGTTTAACCTGCATGTGCTCAACAAACTCAGTGGTATACGCCTGCTTCCAGTCGGTATCCGCATTCAGCAGTTTGGCACTCACCATGAAATCACGGGTTTTTTGCCAGCGGGACTGCGTCATGGTGCCCCAGCCCTGTGTCGTCGCATCACCACCGTCAATCAGGTGATGTGCTTTGATTTGCTCAACGCCCCAGGCCAGCAGGTCATCGGTCATTTTCGGATTGTCTTTTTTGATCAGCGCATTGCCCGGTGCCGGGTTTTGCAGATAACTCACCCAGCCTTCCATCGAGGCGCGCACAAATTTCGCCATCGCGTCTTTACGGCTACTGATGAGGTCCGGACGGGTGATCAGAATCCCGCCGTAAGGCGGATAGCCGTGCTCCGAGAAAAGGAAGAAATTGGATTTCACCCCGGCCTTCTGCGCCTGGAAAACTTCAGAGCTGACATACGCCTGCTGTGCCACATTTTCATCGGCGACAAACGGCTGAATATTGAAGGTATAGGGGCGAACCTGCGCATCGCTGAGCTGATAGCGCGCCCTGAGCCATGGCCACCAGGTGGATTGACCGGAACTGGACACCAGAATGGTTTTATCTTTCAGGCCATCAAGGGAGGTGACGGAGGCATGGGTCAGTAAACCCTGCGGGTCGTACTGAAAGGGAGCAGCGATGGCTTTGGCCTGAAAACCGCGCTGCACGGATTCGAGCAACTGGAGGTCATAACCGATGATCACATCAGCGCGTTTCGACAACAGAAGCTGCATGCCGTTGATCTGCGGGCCGCCTGACTGAATACTGACATCCAGCCCGTAACGTTTGTAGAGACCGGTCGCCAGCGCCTGATAATATCCGCCCTGCTCGGCCTGGGCGTACCAGGAGGTCAGTAAGGCGATTTTCTCATCTGCCTGTGCCGCCAGGGAAAATGATCCCAGAATCAGCGTGCTCAGTACACAGCAAGACAGGGGAATGCGGGATATAGACTTCATTGCTCCTCTCCTAATCATCGCCGGAGGGAGGATAAGCACACGCGGCTCAGCCCCCCTGACCGGCTCAAAATAAACCGCGAAATGGTTGCTGAGCAATGTCCCGCGCCGTTGCCTGCGCTGACCGCTTCTACTCACATTGATCTATACAAAAAGGATGCCAACTTCGCCGGTGCGCTTCCCCGGTGCTTTGTGAGGGGATCGGGCCTGCGGAGCCTGCAACCTTTGATTCATCGCAGAGCGCGGAGCACCAGAACAGTGCATATCATTGCCGGTTGCGCCCCGGGGTCTGGATCTGACTGAACAACATCTCCAGCTGTTTGAGCATCATTGAGGCGGCCAGGGAAAGTTGTCTGGCCGGCGCAACGCACAAGGAGAGCGTGAAAGCTTTTAACTGAGGATCGGTCAGCGGAATAAACTGCAACTCGTGGCTGTGCACCTCATCCATAATATCGAGCCAGCACAGGATACCGATGCCGATTTTTTCTTTTATCAGCGAGCGGATCATATGGATGTTATTCGATACCGCAACTTCGTGGATCCTATCGCCATTGATATTCATCAGCGCCTGAACCGGCTCAGCCAGCATCAGCGGCGCTGAGGGCAGGATAAACGGATATTCCATGCACTGATTAAACCGTATACCGCTTCTGCCCCCGAGCGGATGCCCTTTCGGCACCACTACGCCCAAATCGATTTCGGCAAAAGCCCGCACCTGCAACTCACGGGAACTTTGCGGATTCAGCATCAGTCCGAAGTCGGCATCACCTGACATCAGCGCCTGCTGAATATCCACGTTGTTCATGGTCGTCAGTGTGAAGGAGATGTTCGGATAATCGAGATGGACCTTTTTCAGCATCGATGAGAAAAACTGCCGGTTAATGGCATCGATGGTGGCAATCCGCACATGGCCCCGCCGTAATCCCCGCAAGTCGTCGAGCTGTTCGCAGACGCGGGAGAAATCTTTTTTCCAGTTATTGGCCGCATGCAGCAACAGCTCACCGGCCGCCGTCAGCCGCAATCCGGTGGGATGACGCTCAAACAGCGGCATGGCTAATTCTTTTTCAACCCGCAATATCTGCCGGTCAATCGACGATGCGGCAACATGCAGGGTTTCGGATGCCTTACGGAACGATCCCTGGCGGGCAACCTCAGTGAAGTACAGCAAAAACCGGGAGAATGCGAACATAATGAGTGCTCTCTTTTATGCAACGGGACGTGCGAATCAAAGCGCTGGACGCAACAGCTTTATAACAATAACGTAGCTTTCATTGCAACGGGAACAATCGTTTCACTGCTTATCCGCCTGACCCGGTGCAGCAATGCGCATCAGGCAGCGGATGATGCGGCGAACACATTGACGCCGTTTTTTATCAATGATCCATCAGCACAAGTACGGTAAATGACGATGAAAGATGCCGGATTAATCCCTGTTACCATTAAAACTGTCGATGTCAACGGTGCCGGGAATATGTCCTTACACCTGGTTGCGCAGCAAGGAAGCCGGTTACCGGCTTATTTACCGGGCGCTCACATTGACGTTTTTATTCCGCAACTGGGGCCGCGACAATATTCTTTATGCAGTGAACACAATGACGGGGAATATTATGAGATCTGCGTAAAACTGGCGGAACCTTCCACCGGCGGTTCGCACTTTATTCATCATCATTTCGCCCCCGGTGATCACCTGACAATTTCGGCACCGCGCAATCATTTCCCGCTGCCACAGGCCGGGCGATATTTACTGTTTGCCGGCGGAATCGGCATCACCCCACTGCTGGCAATGGCGGAAAAAATCACGCAGCAACAGATTGAATTTGAACTGCATTATTATCTCTCCGACACTGAAAAGGCGGCGTTTCTGCCGCGCTTAACCCGGCCTGCATTAGCACAGCATGTATTTTTGCATGACAGCAGCGCAAACGATTCCCTGCGCCACAATACGCCGCTGAGTTTGTGTCATCCGGAAGAGAATACGCAAGTGCTGGCCTGCGGCCCGGACGGCTTTATTGAGCGCCTTAAAGATATTATGCGCACGCATCACTGGCAGGAAAATCAATTATCTTTTGAGCGTTTCAGTAATACGAATCTGAATAATGAAACAGACAGTCAGCCATTTCATATTCAGCTGGGTTCCGGCGGGCCGCGTTATTTAGTCGGCCCGCGACAGACCATTGCGGAAGTCTTATTAAGCGCCGGCGTCGATATTATGCTGTCGTGCGAACAGGGTATTTGCGGTTCCTGTATTACTGACGTGATCGACGGTATTCCCGATCACCGTGACTGCGTACTGACTGAAGAGGAGAAAGCGGAGAACACGCAGATAACACTGTGCTGTTCGCGCGCCAAAAGTCCTGTTCTGATCCTCGACCTGTAATGTTAACGCGGAGCCTTATGATGCATATTCCCCCTCCCGCTTCGGCACTTAACGGTATTGCCAACGTTCGCCTCCCCGCATGGCTGCTGCCGGGGAACTGGCCTGTGAAAAATGGCGAGCCGGTCACGGCAGATATGCGCTTTCAGGCGGGCAAAATTTCATCACTGATGCCCGCCGGTCCGTCTCAGGACGATCTGTGGAATGTGCACGGTACGCTGGCGTTACCGGGGCTGATTGAACCCCATGCGCATCTCGATAAAACCTTCACCCTTGCCCGCAGCCGCCCGGCAAAACCCGGTCTGCTGGCAGCCATTGAAACCCTGCATCAGGATCGTCAGCACTGGACGGCGGCAGACCTTCGCCGGCGTGCCGGCAAGGGGCTGGCCTGGGCGGCCGCAAACGGTGTGACCCGTTTGCGCACCCACATTGACTGGTTCGACGTGGTTCCCCCGCTGGCCTGGCTTGAGCTGGCCGGGATGGCCCCTGCGGATATCACGCTGGAACGGGTGGCGCTGGTACCGCTGAGCTTTTTCGCGGATGCCGAAGCGGCTGACCGCATTGCCTGCGCGGTTGCACAAAGCGGAAAAGACTGCCTGCTGGGCGGATTTATCCACTCTTCAAACTGGGATCCGGCGGCGATGACCAACCTGATGCGCAGTGCCTCACGCTGGCAACTGAATCTGGATTTACATATTGATGAGGAGCTTTCGCCGGTGGCGCATGGCCTGAGCTGGCTGGCGCGTTACCTTTCAGATAATGAATTATCGGAGCATGCCTTCAGCGGCCATATCTGTTGCAGCCACGGCTGCGCACTGGCCTCGGGCAGTGACCAACAGGCGCAGGATGTGCTGAGTTTGGTGGCGGCGCAGCGCGTCACGCTGATTGCACTGCCGATGACCAATCTGCTGTTACAGGACGCCGTTACGGGCCGCACGCCGCGCCAGCGCGGCATCACCCTGATTAAAGAAGCGCAAGCCTCGGGCATTCCGCTGCTGCTCGGCTGCGATAACGTGCAGGACGCTTTTTGTCCGGCAGGCAGCTATGACCCGCTGGATACGCTGAGCTGCGCCCTGTTCGCGCTTCAGCTGGAAAACGTCTTTGACCAGCAGTCACGGCTGATTTGTGATATCGCCGCACTGACCGGTGATATTCAGCCGGATCTGCCACTCGCGCCCGGCAGCGATGCCAGTCTGGTGCTCTTCCCGGGCAGCGACAGCATCACCTGGCCTTTACACAGTCCGGCCCGCCTGGTTATCCGCCACGGCAGGCTAACCCATCAGCGCACCTGGAATCAGGAGTTATCCCATGAGTCTTGACGCGGGAGCGGGCAAACCGCTCGCCAGATATGCCGCATGGCGTCGTGCCGGCGATTTCATCTTTCTCTCCGGCATTATTCCCGTCAATCCGCAGACGGCGACCATCGTGCGCGGTTTTCAGGATATCCCCGCCGAAGCACGCCTGCTGCTGGGCGAAACCGGCGAATTCTCGACCGATGCCAAACAGGGGCCGGTTCTGGCGCAGAGCTGGTATGTGCTCGAAAGCATCCGCCACACGATTGAAGAGGCTGGCGGGCAAATGAGCGATGTGATCAAGCTGGTGCAATATTTTCGCAATCTCGATCACTTCCCGTATTACAGCCGGGTGAGAAAACTCTTTTACACCGGGGAACCGCCGGTCTCCACCGTGGTGCAGGTCAGTGAAATGCTGCCAAACGCCGACGTGCTGATTGAAGTGGAAGCTACCGCCTGGTTGCCCCTGTCCCGCTAACCCCATAATTTCCGACTCAGAGGTACAGCATGATTAACGGTTATATTCCCGCAGCACGTTTTCTTCCTTTCCTGAGCTGGACGGCGATTGCTGCCCTGCCCGACAAAGCCAATACCGTGATCGTCTTGCCAACCGGTGCAATCGAGCAACACGGTCCGCATCTGCCGTGTTCGGTTGACAGTGTCATCTCCTCCGGCGTGGCAGGTCATGCGCTGGCGCGGCTGCCAGAGACGATCCCGGCTTATGCTATTCCTCCCGTCACGTATGGCAAATCTGACGAACATCTGAATTTCCCCGGTACCCTGACCCTGACCGGTGACACACTTTTGCAAACCATTTTAGAAATTGCCGAATCCCTTTACCGCGCCGGATTCCGCAAACTCTTAATGATCAACGGTCACGGCGGCCAACCACAGGTGTTGCAAATGGCATCGCGGGAAATGCGTCTGCGTCACGGCGACATGATCATGATCCCTCACGATGTGTTCCGCGTACCCAGCGTGGAAAATCAGTTCCTCAGCGCACAGGAGCAGAAGATGGCGATGCATGCCGGTCACAGCGAAACCGCAGTCATGCTGGCGCTGGCACCGGAATGCGTCCACCTCGAACAGGCGGTCGCCAATTATCCGCCGGAGTTCCCGTGTCCGACACTGTCATCAGGTCGCCCTGCCGCTGCCTGGGCTTCTTATGATTTTGGTCCGAGTGGCGTCATTGGCGATCCGACCGGCGCGACCGCTGAACAGGGTCAGGCCATTCTCGATTCACTGGCGGCAAGCTGGGCGCAGGCAATCACCGAAATCCACCACATGCAATGGAAAGTCCGCAGCGAACCGACCTGGGGAAAACACCACTGGAACGGTTTTGTGCAAACCAGCTTCACCCCTCCTTCGTCTTCTTGTGTCTCTAAATAAGGGAATTCTTATGATGAAAATACGGCGTAAACCGGCTTACACCCTGCTGGCCCTGTTGCTGGCCGGAGTTTCCGCTTCAGTCATGGCGGAAGAAAAATTCACCTTCCTGACGAACTGGTACGCGCAGGCGGAGCACGGCGGTTTTTACGAGGCGCAGGCCAAAGGGTTGTACAAAACCGCCGGTCTGGATGTCAGCATTAAAATGGGCGGCCCGCAGGTCAACGTCATGCAACTGATGGCCGCCGGACAGGCTGACTGCACACTCGGCGACAACGGTCAGGCGCTGGAAACCTGGCAGGCCGGGGTGCATGCGGTGACGGTAGCGACGGTGTTCCAGCACTCGCCGACGGTGTTTATCAGCCATGACAAAGTGGAAAAAGGTCAGGAACTGAAAGACAAAACCTTCCTGCTGGCCACCGAGGCTTATACCTCTTTCTGGCCGTGGGCGAAGAGTGAACTGGGACTGGCCAGCGCAAAAATCCGTCCGTACACCTTTAGCGTACAGCCCTTCCTCGCGGACAATAATCTGGTGCAACAGGGTTATGTCACCTCCGAGCCTTTCTCCGTTGAAAAAGGCGGCAAACCGTTTTACGTCTACATGCTCAGCGACTGGGGTTATCCGCCGTACGGCAACTCTGTTATCTGTATGGCCGACACTGTTAAAAAACGCCCGGCTGCGGTGGCTGCTTTCGTGAAGGCCTCCATGCAGGGCTGGAAAGACTATTTGCAGGATCCGGCCGCAGGTAATGCACTGATCACCCAGGCCAATCCGCGCATGGGTGCCGACCAGATTGCCTTCGGCATTGCACAAATGAAGAAATATGAGCTGGTGACCGGCGGCGATGCACAAACCGGCGGTATCGGTATCATCACTGAACCACGGCTGAAAAAAACCTGGGACATGCTGGTGAAAAACAAGCTGATTGACGCGGATAAAGTGCCGTTTGAGCAGACGTTTACCCTCGATATGATCAAAGACGCGAAGGTTATGCCATGAATTCAGCCCCTAAACTGACCGTGATGAGCGATGTCCGCTCAGCCAATCCTCCGCCTGTACCCGCCATTGACGTGCTGTCGGCGGAGAAAATCTACAGCAACGGTACGCGCGCTCTTTTGCCGGTCAATCTGACCATTAATGAGGGGGAATTCGTCACCCTGCTCGGTCCGTCGGGCTGTGGCAAAAGTACGCTGTTGAAAATGGTTGCCGGACTGACGGAACCCAGCGACGGAAAACTGATGCTGTGGCGGCGCGACAGTCGTGAAAAAACCCAAGTGCCGCTGTCTTTTGTCTTCCAGGAAGCCACACTGATGCCCTGGAGCAATGTGCAGAACAACGTGCGCCTGCCGCTGGATCTCGCGGGCGTGCCGCGTGCCGAAGCCAATACCCGCGTCAGTGAAGCGCTGGAACTGGTGGGACTGGGTAAATTTGCCCACGTTCTGCCGCGCGAGTTGTCGGGCGGCATGCAGATGCGCGTTTCGATTGCCCGCGGGCTGGTGACGCGTCCGAAACTGCTGCTGATGGATGAACCCTTTGGCGCGCTCGACGAAATCACCCGCAACAAGCTCGACAGCGACCTGCTGCGCCTGTGGCGGGAACAGGGTCTGACGGTGGTGTTTGTCACGCACTCGATTCATGAAGCGGTATTTCTGTCGCAGCGGGTGATCATGATGGCCGCCCGGCCGGGACGCGTGGTAGAAGATATCGCCATTACCGAACCCTTCCCGCGCAACGAAGACTTCCGCGTCAGCCCCGCGTTTTCACGCTATGCGAAACAGTTGCAGGACAGTCTGCTGCAAGCCAGCCAATCGGGTATGGAGTAACAGTATGCAAACTCAAAAATCCACTCCGTGGATCAATAACCCAACATTTCGTAAAGTCCTGTATCCGGCTGTCGTGGCCGTCGTGGTGATTATGCTGTGGCAGGGCTGGGTGAGTTATTTCAAAATCCCGCAGTTTCTGGTGCCTTCGCCAGTGGTGATGCTGGAAAGCCTGTGGACTAATTTCGGCTCGCTGACGATGTCGCTGCTGTTTACGCTGAAAATCACCCTGATCTCGTTTCTACTGTCGATAGTGATCGGCGCGGCGGTGGCGTTCGTGCTGGTGCAAAACCGCTTTGTTGAAACCGCGCTGTTTCCGTACATCGTGTTCCTGCAGGTGACGCCGATTGTGGCTATTGCGCCGCTGATCATCATCTGGGTCAAAGACACCACGCTGTCGCTGGTGGTGTGTTCGACGCTGATGGCGGTATTCCCGATCATTTCCAATACCACGCAGGGGTTGCGCAGCGTGTCACCGGGTTTGCTGAGTTATTTTCAGCTGAACCGCGCCAGCCGTTTACAAATCCTGATCCGTTTACGCATTCCTTCTGCCCTGCCGTATTTTTTCGGTGCGCTGCGCATTTCCAGCGGCCTGTCGCTGATTGGTGCGGTGGTCGCGGAATTTGTTGCCGGTACCGGCGGCAATAACACCGGCCTGGCCTACCAGATATTGCAGGCAGGATACCAGCTGGACATCCCGCTGATGTTTGCCGCCCTGCTGCTCATTTCGCTTACCGGAATTGCGCTGTTTGGCGTGATGTCGTGGATTTCGAGACGAGCCCTGAGCGCCTGGCATGAAAGCGAAGCCGTGCAATCTCATTAACCTCATTCATTTTTAGGCAGGAAGAATATGGACAATGAACAACGTCAGAATGCGCTTGCCCTGATTCAGCAGGCGCTCCCTGATCTCGACTGGACGTTGCAGGCCCCCAAGGTCAAACGCCTTTCGCGCGATTTTCACTGGTTCAGTCCGGTGCTGAAGCGGCAACTGGAAGACAAACAGGCTGATGCCGTGGTCAGGCCGCGCAGCGAAGAAGAACTGCGTTTACTGGTAAAAGCCTGTGTCAGGCACCGGTTACCGCTGATTTTGCGCGGCGGCGCGACCGGTAACTACGGCCAGCTGGTACCGCTGGAAGGCGGAATTCTGGTGGATATGACCGGCTTTAATCAGGTCTGTGAACTGGGTAACGGCGTGGTGCGTGCCCAGGCAGGGATCCGTCTGGCTGAAATTGAAACCCTGACCCGTCCGGCAGGCTGGGAACTGCGCTGCATGCCGTCAACGTACCGGCTCGCCAGTCTGGGCGGGTTATATGGCGGCGGTTTCGGCGGTATCGGCTCAATCAACTACGGCCCGCTCGGCGCGCCGGGCAATGTGCTCAGCGTTAAAGTCATGACCATGGAAGCCGAACCGCGCATTCTGCACGTCCCTGCGCCGCAGGCGCTGCTGCTGCATCACGCATACGGCAGCAACGGCATTGTACTCGAGGTGGAACTGGCGCTGGCACCGGTTCATCAGTGGATCGAACGGCTGGACGTGTTCGACGATTTTACCGATGCGCTGGATTACGCCAACGCCTTTGCCCGTTCACCGGGGCTGGTCAAACGCCAGCTGGCGCTTTTTGCCGCGCCAATCCCGTCATACTTCAGCCATCTGAACGGACATTATCGGGCCAGCCAGCACGCGGTGATCAGCGTGATTGCGCAGGAAAGCGAAGGTTTTTGTGCCCATCTGCTGGAGAAGTACCGCGGCCACAGCGCCGTGCGCCAGTCCGCCGGTGAAGCCCGCGAGGCTAATGCGTCGCTGATGGAATATTGCTGGAACCACACCACACTTCATGCGCTGAAAATCGACAGCACCCTGACCTATTTGCAGACGGCGTTTAATTATTCGAATTATCGCCAGCAGATTATCGACATGGCGAATTTATTGGGCGATGAAGTTATTTCGCATATTGAGTTCCTGCGTGACAATGACGGAAATATCACCGCCAGCGGTTTACAATTAGTACGTTATTCCACCGAAGAAAGATTGAACGAAATAATGACAATCTTCCGTAATAATGACGTAAAAATAAATAACCCGCATGTTTATCACATTGAAGATGGCAAACAAGGCGAAATTAAACCTGACGTCGTTTCGGTTAAAAACTGCCTTGATCCTAATGGATTACTCAACCCCGGCAAGCTGCGTGGCTGGGATGTCCGCGACACTCTGACATTAGATAACAATCCTCTTTTATTGACTGACCGGTAAAAATAACTATTAGCCACCCGGCCTGTAAACAGACGGAGTGGCAACCGTTGCGTGCGCCCTCATAAAAACCATTACCGGCAGTTTTTCTGCCGGACAAAATCTATTACATTTTGACAGGATGGCATTAATGAAAAATAACACATTCAGCTTTGCGCTGAAGCTGAGCGCTATTGTCATTTCACAAGCGCTGCTAATAAACCACGCTGTTGCGGCCATACCGGTCACGAGTGACTGCAGCACAGACGCGGCGGATTCCCTGACCGAAATGTTCACCTGCGGATCGGTCAGCGGCAGCCTGCGTACCTTATATTATTCCACTCACAACGCGTACTTCGTACCGGGCTATTCTCAGGACACGGTGAGCTACGGCGGCAGCGTGAAATATGCCACGGCGGAATATTACGGCCTGAGTCTGGGCGTCAGCGGTATTCTTCAACGCGGAATTTCACACAACGACGACCATCTGATCACCGAACTGGGCTCTAACCAGACCGGCGTGGGCGAAGCTTATCTGAGTTACCACTATCAGGACTTCCGCATCACCGCCGGGGATCAGCGTATTAATATTCCGTTCATCGGCGACTATGACTGGCGCATTACGCCGATCCTGTTCCGGGGTATCGACAGCAGCTACGGTGACAGTGACAACTTCCTGCACGCCACCAAAATTACCCGTTACAAACCCTGGGGCGACGACCAGTTCCTTAACACCACCGCTTATACCGACGCCGACGGCACCACCAACGGCATGTGGGGGATTGGCGGCGGTCGTGCCCTTAAGTTTGATAATCAAAAACTGAACAGTCAGTTGTGGTACGAGGAGTATCACAACTACACCAAAATGGTGTACGCGGACAGTTTCCTGTCGTGGACTGACAGCCCTTCCCAGCCGAAAATCGGCATTCAATTTATTCGTGGTGTCAGCGAAGGCAAAGCGCTGGCGGGCGATGTGAACAGCACCAGCTACGGCGGGCAGTTCGCGATGAATTTCACGCAGGCATTAAAATGGTCGCTCAATTACAACCATATCGCGGCCAATGGCGATGCTTACGGCAACGGCGCACTGGTGACGCCTTACGCGCACAATACCTCTTCCGGCCCGTACTTTGCGCAACCGTTCTTCACCAGCACGCAGGATCTGGGCAGCGGTAACGCCTATTCCACCGACCTGAACTGGAGCGCCACGGACAGCATCTCGCTGGGCAGCCGTTACTCGTTTATGGATCTCACGCCAGCCAAAGGCGCATCGAGCAGCAATCAGTCTGAATATCTGGTGTACGGCACGTATAACTTTGGCGGTGTGCTGAAAGGCCTGAGCATAACAGATTTTGCCGGTGTGCAGACGACGTCTACCTCCGGCAAAGACTTCTGGCAGAACCGACTGGCGCTGGAATACGATTTTTAACGACACATCAGTTCCCGCATACATCAAAGAAAAGCCCGCCGGAGAAGACTCAGGCGGGCTATTTGCTTTCAAACTGCCAGTTCACATCAGAAGTCAGATCAGAGCTCGAATCTGTCGAGATCCATCACTTTGCTCCAGGCCGCGACAAAGTCTTTCACGAATTTCTCTTTGGCGTCACTGCTGGCGTAAACCTCAGCGTTGGCACGTAATACGGCATTCGAGCCAAACACCAGATCGGCACGCGTGGCGACAAACCTGACTTCTCCGCTGACACGATCCCGTCCTTCGAAACGTTCACCGGATCCGTCAGTGGCTTTCCATTCGGTGCGCATATCCAGAAGATTCACGAAGAAATCGGTGTTCAGTTCACCGGTTTTTTCAGAGAAGACCCCGAGATTACTGCCGTCGTAGTTTGCCCCCAGCGCACGTAATCCGCCGACCAGCACCGTTAATTCCGGCACCGTCAGGGTCAGTTGTTGCGCCTTGTCGATCAGCAGATTTTCAGTCGATGCATTGGCTGAATCACTGCGGTAGTTGCGGAAACCGTCTGCTTTCGGCTTCAGCAATTCGAACGACTCACTGTCCGTCTGATCCTGACGCGCATCCACCCGGCCCGGCGTGAAAGGCACTTCAATATCAATATTTGCAGCTTTCGCCGCCTTTTCAACACCCACCACACCGGCCAGAACGATCACATCCGCCAGAGACATTTTCTGCAATGACTGCTGGATGGATTCCAGTGCAGGCAATACACGGGCGGCAATGGCGTTGACCTCCCAGTCTCTTTGTGGTCGCAGTGCCAGACGCGCACCGTTCGCGCCGCCACGTTTGTCGCCGCCACGGAAGGTAGATGCCGACGCCCATGCCACCGAGACCAGTTCGCTGACGCTCAGGCCGGAAGCGGCGATTTTTTCTTTCAGCTGCGCGATATCGGCAACCGTCGGGTGATATACCGGAACCGGCAGCGGATCCTGCCAGATTAAATCTTCTTTTGGCACTTCCGGGCCGATATAACGCGCTTTCGGCCCCATATCGCGGTGGGTCAGCTTATACCATGCACGGGCAAAGGCTTCGTTGAAGGCCTGCGGATCACCGTGGAAACGACGCGATATTTTTTCAAACTCCGGATCAAAACGCAGGGTCAGATCGGTCACCAGCATGGTCGGTTTGCGTTTTTTCGTCGCGTCGAACGGGTCAGGAATAATATCCGGCGCATCGGCAGCTTCAAACTGAATCGCTCCGGCCGGGCTGCGGGTCTGCACCCATTCATATTTGAACAGGTTTTCGAAGAAGTAATTGCTCCACTGCGTCGGGGTTTGCGACCAGATCACCTCCAGACCTGAGGTGATGGCATCCGCACCGGCACCGGTTCCGTGACGGTTTGCCCAACCCAGACCTTGTGATTCAATCGGTGCAGTTTCAGGGTCAACGCCCACATTGCTGGCATCGGCTGCGCCGTGGGTTTTACCCAGCGTGTGCCCCCCGGCGATTAACGCGACAATCTCTTCATCGTTCATGCCCATATTGCCGAAAGTGGCACGAATAGCCGGGGCCGCCGACGCCGGATCACCACTGTGATTCGGACCTTCGGGGTTGACGTAAATCAGCCCCATTTCCGTTGCGCCCAGCGGCGATTTAGCCAGTTCTTCAGGATGACGGTGTTCCAGCCAGGTGGTTTCGTCACCCCAGTTGATGTCCAGATCCGGTTCCCAGACGTCTTCACGCCCGGCGCCAAAACCAAAGGTGCGGAAACCGGCGTTTTCCAGCGCGACGTTCCCCGCCAGAATATACAAGTCGGCCCAGGAAATTTTCTGGCCGTATTTTTGTTTCACCGGCCATAACAGGCGACGCGCTTTATCCAGACTGACGTTGTCCGGCCAGGAGTTGAGTGGTGCGAAACGTTGCTGGCCGCGGCCTGAACCGCCGCGTCCGTCAACGGAGCGATACGTTCCGGCGCTGTGCCACGCCAGACGGATGAAAAGACCGATATAGCTGCCCCAGTCGGCTGGCCACCAGGGCTGTGACGCCGTGAGCACCCCTTTGAGGTCGGCTTTCAGTGAGGAGTAATCTAATTTGGCAAATTCTTTACGATAATCAAAGGATTCGCCCAACGGGTTTGAGCGATTTGAGTGCTGATTCAGCAGGTCAACCCTGAGCTGGTTGGGCCACCAGTCACGATTATTTGTCCCGCCACCTGACGCTTTATTGGTGTTGCCTTCATGAAAAGGGCATTTGCCAGCACCGGCTTCTCTGTTTGCTTCAACAATCGGCTTTGCGTCTTTTGCTTCTTCATCAATAGAACTGCTCATGCTCACACTCCTGTTATGTAGTCTCATTGCTACTCTATACGCAGATTGAAAACCGTCACATCTGAATCACCCTATGTATTTGATAGACCTTCCCTTCGGAATTTGGCGCTATTTCTGCGCATTTTCACAACAAAAATACTCCATTCCTGATTACAGAGTAGCCACTTAATCACAGAGACTTCTCTGCCAGTGTCTCAAAATGCAAAAAGCCCGCCGGTTTTCCGCCGGCGGGCCTGGGGTTTCTAAAACTTTCTTCTGCAGTTACTCACGCCAGCCCATTTCAGGGGCGACATATTTGAGGATTGACTCAATCACGTGCACGTTGTAATCGACGCCGAGCTGATTCGGGACGGTCAGCAATAACGTATCGGCTTCAGCGATCGCTTCATCCTGTTTCAGCAGTGTGATCAGCCGGTCCGGTGTCGCGGCATAGCTGCGGCCAAAAATAGCGCGGGTTTTCTCATCGAGGAACCCGACTTTATCGCCGTCATCGCCGCTGCCACCAAAATACGCGCGGTCGCGGTCATCCATCAGGGCAAAAATACTGCGACTGACGGAGACACGCGGTGTGCGCTGATGTCCCGCTTCCGCCCAGGCCTTGCGGTAAGCACGAATTTGTTGCGCCTGCTGAATATGGAACGCCTCGCCGGTTTCATCATCTTTCAGCGTGGAACTTTGCAGGTTCATGCCCAGTTTCGCCGCCCAGACTGCGGTGGCATTCGACCCCGCGCCCCACCAGATACGTTCACGCAGCCCTTCTGAATACGGCTCAGGGCGTAACAGACCCGGCGGATTGGCAAACATCGGTTGCGGATTCGGTTTCGCAAAACCTTCGCCACGCAGTACATCCAGCAGTTTTTCTGTATGACGGCGCGCCATATCGGCTTCCGTTTCGCCTTCTTCCGGCTGATAACCAAAATAGCGCCAGCCGTCAATGACCTGCTCCGGAGAGCCACGGCTGATACCCAGTTGTAAACGCCCCCCGGAAATCAGATCCGCCGCACTGGCGCTTTCCGCCATATACAGCGGATTTTCATAACGCATATCGATAACGCCGGTACCGATCTCAATCTTGCGGGTTTTCGCGCCGATGGCGGCCAGCAACGGAAAAGGCGATGCCAGCTGGCGCGCAAAATGATGCACCCGGAAATACGCACCATCGGCGCCCAGTTCTTCGGCAGCGACCGCCAGATCGATAGATTGCAATAAGGCATCAGCCGCCGAGCGCGTGCCCGACTGGGGTGACGGTGTCCAGTGTCCAAATGATAAAAATCCAATCTTTTTCATCGCGTCTTTATCCTCATAATCCGTGAACCTGTGCGCTGTCTCTGTCATGCGGGACAAGGCGCTGTGATGGGTTTACTTTACGCGACTCAGGATGAGAATAAATATCATTTGTTTAACATAAAGATTCAGTTTATTTGATTAACCACTGCGAGGCTGGCAGATTTTGGTATCCCAACAATCACCAGCCGGAGCGCATTAAACTTCAGCATACGGGGAAGCTATCAGGGTTATTTTCTTTCACTAAAATAGAGCGCAGGCGTGCAACCGACAGACTTCTTAAACATGGTGATAAACGCATTGACTGACTCATAGCCTAATTCATGAGCCACATTTTGCACGGACTCACCGCTGGCAAGCCCCCGCAGCGCAATAATCAAATGAAGTTGCTGACGCCAGCGTCCGAACGAAAGGCCGGTTTCACGCACCATCAGTCGCGCCAGGGATCGTTCACTTAATGCCAGACGTCTGGCCCACTCATTGAGCGTACTCCGGTCCTGCGGATGACTGACCAGCGTTTCGGCCATCACCTGTATTTTGGGATGTGCAGAGACCGGCAAATTAAAATTCTGCCGGGGCATATTAACCAGTTCATCAAGCGTGACCCGGGCCAGCCTCGCGGCATGGCTGTCCGGCGGATAGTCATTATCTTCCCTGACCAGACGATTCATCAGTTCGCGGATAAGGGGCGAAACAGCAAATGTGCAGCATTGCTCCGGCAGTGCGGCCGCGCCCGGCTCAATAAACAAATAGCTCAGGTGCGCATTCCAGGTTGCTCTCGCACTATGCGCAATGCCGCCGGGGATCCATACGCCGCAGTGAGGCGGCACAATCCATATCTCATTTTCGGCCCGGCACGTTACCGCGCCGTAGAGGGCAAGAATTAACTGTCCCTTGCGATGCGTATGAACCGGCACCTCCGCTTCGTACTCGGTAAAATCAAGCAGGCGTGCTACTGCCGCACAGCGAGTGGAATCGGGATCAAAAAGAGAAGTCACATCACGGGAAGCATTCATATTGGCAGGATTTAGGTATTTTTTGGCAGTATACTGCATTTCCTCTGCTGAGTAATCTGGCAATAATTGCCGGTATGCGCAAATGAATTTTTTGCCACCACCGCTTGCCAGGGACCATTACTCTCATGTTCAACCCGTTACGCAGGGTCTTCCCCTCCTCCTCTCTTCTTAACGATGCGAATGCGTTGTTATATTCAGCCAAGACGTTTACCGCCGCCATGCTGGCATATTACATCGCGTTGTCTATCGGTCTGGAAAGGCCTTCCTGGTCCATTATTACTGTCTATATTGTTTCGCAGACCTCTGTCGGCGCCTCACTTAGCCGGAGCATTTATCGCCTGGCCGGGACGATAGCCGGAGCAACGATGACGGTGGTGATTGTGCCTGTTTTTGTCAACACCCCGATAATTTGCAGCCTGGTCCTCACCGGCTGGATAACAATTTGTCTTTATTTTTCGCAGCTTGATCGCACACCCCGCGCTTATGCCTTTGTGCTGGCAGGCTACACGGCGAGCCTTATCGGCTTTCCTGCCGTGTTCGGGCCCGGTGCAATTTTTGACATCGCCATCACCCGGGTACAGGAGATCATGATCGGGATACTGTGCGCCAGTGTGATCCACCGGTATGTCATACCAAAACGCATTACCGGTCTTTTTAACAGCACACTCTCGGCAACGCAGCGTGATGCCCGCCGGCTGGTGGCTGAAACGCTGCAAAGAGCATCAGGCGGGAAAGAAAAACAGCTTCAACTTGCGCTGACGTTACAGTCACTTGAGGGGGTGGGTCACCATCTGCCCTATGACTTCGCTATCTCAAAACCATCCCGTAAAGCCCGCCAGTTAATACATGACAGATTGTCGCGGCTTTTGGTCCTCAGTAACCAACTGCATGATTACCTGCAGGTATTAAAAACCTTACCTGAAGAGATTACGACACTGGTCAGTGAGATCACGGCGTGGCTCACCTGTGACGATCCCGCCGCACGTAAAGCCGGTGCCGAAACGCTACTGCAACGTTGCGTGTCGTTGCAACAACGGTCATGTACGGACGAATTAAAGGTAGAAACAGAACTTCACGTTAATTTTGTCAACCGCCTGCACGAGACCATCATGCTTTTGCAGCAATGCGAACAGCTTTCTCATGCCATCCTTTCCGCGAAGTCTGAGCACCTGGCTGATGACGCCCGAAATGCCAAAGGTTACGTTTATCACCGGGATCACTTTACCGCCGCGCGCGCCGCGCTGGGGGCATTTGCAATCATCTTCAGCGGCTGTCTGCTGTGGATTTATTCCGCATGGCCCGACGGCGCCACAGCCGTATCAATTCTCGGCGTCTGCTGCACGTTATTTGGCAGCTTCGACACCCCGGTGCCTCATATCGTTAAGTATATTGCAGGCTCCGTCTACGGGGTCATTATCAGCCTGCTTTATAGCTTCGTCCTGCTCCCTCAGGTGACCGGGTTTACTGTGCTGGTTGCCGTACTTGCCCCTGCCTATTTGCTGGCCGGTTCCCTGCAGGCCAGGCCACCCACCACATTCATGGCCATGGGCATCACGTTAACGCTGCCTGTATTGTCTGAATTAGGCGCCCGCTACAGTGGTGATTTTGCCGCTGCAATAAACACGTCGGTCGCTTTATTTGCCGCAACCGGTTATGCCGTGATCAGCATGAGTTTATTACAGACCGTACAGGCGGATTCTGCTATCCGTCGCCTGCTGGACCGATGTCGACGGGATATCCGGTCCCGCGCAAAAGGTCTGTCATCCGTTCATGATGTGGCCTGGGTGAACCTGATGATAGATCGGACCGCACTGATCCTGCCCCGGCTGCGGCGTAGTAATCAGGCGGCCGACCAGGTGCTTAACCGTCTGCTGAATTACCTTAATATCGGCCTTGCGGTGACGTATTTACGACGCTCACTGCATCAGCTGGAAGGGGAAACCGCCTTACAGGTGAATCACCTTCTCAACCTGCTGGCCCGTGGTGCACAACCCAGTGAATTGCAAAACAGTATTAGCAAGATACTCGCCATGAACGCTCAGGTTTCACATCAACCAGCGCACGCGCTTATTGAACATATTATTGACCTGCACTGTGCGTTAAAAAACTTTACGCAAGAGAGGGATAAGGAACAGGCACATGATGACTGATATTAATATTGGTGGCGTCTTTTTACCTGGCTTATTAGTCATGGCTTTGGTGGCATTCTCCGGCACGATTTTAATCACTCCTTTTTTAGCTTTCAGCCGGTTTTACCGGCGTTTGCCCTGCCGGCCGCTCGTTGATTTTACGACTTTTATCATTATTTTCGCCTTGTTAATGCAGGCTCTGAACGCGTTAGGATTATTAGTATGAAGCCATTTTTTTCTCTCTTAGCCCGTTATGTGTTTACCTTAAGCGCCGTCATTGCCGCAGCCATTATTGCGTTCATGATGTGGAAGCATTATGCACAAACCCCCTGGACACGTGATGGTCGTGTACGGGCAGAGGTGGTGCAAATCACGCCGGATGTGTCCGGGCCGGTAAGCCATGTCGCCGTAACCGATAATCAACGGGTTAACCGCGGAGATATTCTTTACTCCATCGATCCGCAATGGTTAAAACTGGCGGTGATCAGCGCACAGGCTGAGGTTGACGCGAAGCGAAATGAAATGCAGATGCGTCAGGATGCGGCCAGACGGCGCAGTCAGATTAGCGGGGTTATCTCTAAAGAGGATATACAAAATACCCGCAGTGCGGCGGGCGTAGCGACGGCTGAATATCAGGGAGCACTGGCCGCGCTGGAACTGGCGCAGCTCAATCTTTCCCGCGCGACCATTCGTTCTCCGGCCGACGGTTACGTCACGCATCTGAGACTGCGGCCCGGAGATTATGCCAGCGCAGGAGTCACAAAAGTTGCCGTTATTGATGCCAGCAGCTTCTGGGTTGTGGGCTATTTTGAGGAAACCAAAATGCAGCATATTCATGTGGGTAGCGCGGCAAAAATCGTGCTGATGGGATATAAACCTGCACTGACAGGCCATGTGGAAAGCCTGGGGCGCGGAATAGATGATAGCAATGACGCGCCCGGCAATCAGGGCCTTCCCGACGTAGAGCCCACATTCAGTTGGGTGCGGCTTGCCCAGCGTGTGCCGGTGCGCATCCATATTGATAAACTGCCAGCAGGGGTCGAATTAGTGGCCGGTATGACCGCCAGTATCGCCATCACTCCGACAAAGCCTGCGGATGTGGAAACAGAGCGTATCGCGCTGTTGTCTTCTGACCGGTGAATATCGGGATAACACATTTGTCAGAAAAACCGGCAGCAGGATGGCATTCATCCTGCCGCCGGATAACGCATCTTCTCTGCCCGGGATATTAACGGTGCAGGCGTAGCATACTGGAGACAGACGATAGCGCAGAGATAAGACAGGCCAGCCCGAAGACATAGACGGCGAACTGTGCCCCCGCATGTCCCGTCAGTCCGTTCAACAGGGCAATAACCATGGCGACCAGTGCCGCGCCAATAGATTGCCCCGCTGTTCTGGCGGTGGACAAGACGCCCGAGGCGGTTACCGTTCGGTTCGATGCCACATTAGAGAACATCTCTTTGTTGTTCGGCGGCAGGAATAATCCATAACCTATCCCGCACACTGCCACACGCCAGAGAAAATCATTCACCGTCGCAACCTCCGGTAACAGAGCCAGAGAACCTAATCCCAGACTAAAAATCACCACGCCGACTGTCGATATCTGGGTAGGATTTAAACGATTGGACAACCGGCCAGCCACCGGGGCACAGATTGCAACGGCCACCGGCCAGGGTGTAAAGATAAACGCCGATTCCAATACCGAATAGTGATAGGCGTGCTGCAGTACAAAAGGCAACCCCACCAGCGCCATTCCCTGTGCCACAAACATTGAAACGGAAGAGATCACCGCGAAGGTATACCGCCGGGAACGGAATATATCGGGAGGCAGCAACGGGCTCTTTGAACGCGTCTGCACGTTGGCGAAGATGGCCAGCAGCACCACTGATGCGACGCCGCAAAGCATCAGCAGGCGACTGTCCCAGCGCCCGATTTGATCGACAGCGATAACCATCAGACCCAGGGCTGCGGCTGAGGTGACAGCACCCCCCCAGTCGAAGCCTTTTTCTTTCTCCGTATCAACGCCCAAAGAGATAAGCGAGAACACAATGGCCAGTGCACCCAGCGGGAGATTAATGTAGAACAGCCACGGCCAGTCCAGATAAGAGATGATCAGGCCGCCTAACGCAGGGCCAATCGCCGTACCCACCGCAAATGCCAGTGCATTCAGCCCTAAAATAGTTCCCAGCGCATGTGGCGGAAAGATAACCCGGTAAAGACCCAGTCCGACGCTTATCATAACCGCATAACTCACTCCCTGGAGTGTACGCATGGTAACCAGCATGCCGAAGGTCGGGGAGAGGCTACAACCCAGCGATGCCAGCGTAAACAGCACCATGCCTGCGGTGTAAAAGCGCCGCTCCCCTATCCTCGAACCCAGCGATGCACAGATCAACATGGTTGCAGCGCTGGCCACCTGATAGCCGTTGGTAACCCAGATGATAGATGCTGAATCTACCTGTAAAGCCCCGGCAATAGAGGGCAAGGAGATATTGACGATGGAACTGTCCAGCGCCGCCATAATCACGCCAATTAAAATGGCCGCAGCCGCCAGATAGCGCCTCGGGGTCTCAAACCCTTGTTCTAAGGGACTACTGCTTACCAATGACATATCCTTAACGTCCTATAGTGAATGGGAATTACGCGCAGAGGCTTTCAGCCCCGGCATCCGGCCCTTCGAGGTAGGCCAGCAAACCCAGCATCAGCACTTCTTCCGGGCTGGCTACGACGGGAGACCGCGGGACTTTCCAGGGTTGTTTACTGCCGTTAATACGGATACTTCGCAGGAAACAATAGGTCGTGAGAACATAGAAGCGGTTGCGCATACTTTCTCCCATCAGCGGCAGCAGACCGGAAATACCGCCTAACTCCGGGATCTCGCTAAGAATGCTGCCATAGTCTGACTTCGCCAGCACGAACATCAGGGCATCAGGCATCGGTACTATTTTCACAGCATCCTTTACCTCTGCCGCAAGCTCATGCCAAAACGAAAAGGCAAAGCGGGAAAAACCGAAAAGCGGATCGAGTCCCCGTACCGAGAAATCAGGGTCAATAAAGCGGGTCTGAGCATGTTCTTCGTTATAAAGCACATTACCAAAGTGGAAATTGAAATGGGCTTTTTCAACTGATTTGAACTCTTCGGTCCGGGCCAGCGCCAGCGACTTTTCAAACACTTCCCGTGCGGTAATGCTAAAGGGTGCGCCGTTAAGCAAAACAGGTTTTTCAAACAGTTCATGTGCGAAACGCGTGCCTTCCCACTCTTCCAGGAGTCGGGCTGGCATATCGTGGGTCATCGCCGACGGGGTCTCTGATTCCAGGCTGATCGCTTTCTGTACGTTTTCCAGTGCGTTTCTCACGATCACCCTGCGTTCAGCAAGCGACCGCTGGTCGTCAAAGACAATTTTGGACAACGGCAGGGAATCCATCTTCTCGAGAATGTAAAATTGCCGCCCGGCAGCCAGCCCGTCATGTAAGACCGGGACCATCAGTTCCGGGTAAATATCATGCAATGCGCGTATCTGATCGACTTCAGCTTTCAGTTTGCCATTGAACATTTCGGACATAGCCGTCTTCACCACAAAGCCTGAACTCAGAAAATCCACTGTATGAGAGCTTGTCATTTTTCAATCCCCTGGAAAGTTGCCAATGGCAGGCCAAGCGCGATGCTACGCGCGACGGCACGCACAACAGCGCTATAGCCGACGGTGTTGTTAACAAACGACTGGATGATGACCTCACTCAACCCCTGGCCCGCCAGGTAGGCCGGCCGGAGAATAAGCAAGTGATTGTGATCAGAGAGAATCGTTGAGCACCTGCGCTCGAAAGCATACGCCCGGCTTCCCAGAGGCGACCGGGATGCCCTGACAACATGAGGGTGGGTCCCGCTCACCCGCTCAATTGCCGCCTCAATGATATCCGGGGTTAATGCCCCCTCATCCCGGACGATGAAACGGTTAATCTGATAGCCAGGTGCGTGCACAGGGGCACGTAATGAAACGGTATTCACTAACGGTGCCCAGGGCATAACCTTGTCCTGACTCATGGCTATTTGTGAGAAGCTCGGGCGGAGATTGTCGCGTGCATCCTGCAGACGGCCCTCAAACGAGCGGGTGCCAAGTACGCCGTTTGGCGTATCGGGATGCACGATATCGGTTTCAACCGACAGAATATGCGAGGTGTTGCAACTGATGGTTCTCAGTGCTTCGGTTAATACGCGCAATGAAGCATGCATCCCGTTGGTCTGACAGGACCCGAGGCAATACAAGCCAGAATCGACCACCTGACGATGTAGGGTACTGATATCATCACGGGTCAGATCCTCCAGACAACCATAGATACTCGGCAACTCGTTTGCCTCTGCGACCCCCAGCACCACACCAGCGAGTTCTTGCATATTGCGCGCTACAGGGCTGTTCTTGTCCATATCCAGCTTGCTGGTCGCGATAAAACCCATGTCAAAACGGCCAGCCTGCGGGGGGAGCTCCCGGGCAAGATCGCCAAAGAAAAAGCGGACCTCGCGGCCGTCAATTTGCAGGGTATCGCTGTTGATAATCTGGATATGGGCCTGCACACCAGGGAGCGCCATCGCCAGACGAGCAACGATGCCATCTATCGGACGCAGTTCAGGATAATGTTTATCTAAAGAAGGAGGATTCGTGACGACAGTCTGAATGATAAAACCATCCTTCGCCGGATCGTTCTGAATCAGCAAATTCGCACCAATTTCCGCTCCGCAGCCCACCAATATTGCTTTTTTCACTTCATCACCTCGCATTAAATGAATATAGGTAAGTGTTTTTTGATGCGACCTAATCCCAGGAGAACATTTTCAGGAGGTCAGTGACGGACATAACATCAAGCTTCGACTTCGAAATCAGGGTGTCGGCCAGAATACGGGACCGGTCACGCAGCGGACTCTGCGAAAGATTCAGATGGAATTTCGTCAGCAGTGCTTCGAAACACTCTTCACGGCGACGAACATGGCCCAGCGGATATTCAATGGTTTCAACGATTTCTTCGCTCATTCCATGGCACTTCACAAAGAGCGTATTAGGGATGGCGCGTTTATCCGGGTCGTAGTAGCTCCCGGTAAAGGAAGGACGTTCAGTGCAGGTAATTTTCAATCGCAGCGCATCAAGCTGAGGATCGCTGGCGAGCGGTTCGTGGAAATCCTTAATGGTCAGGTTTCCGGTCTGGAGGCCTACCGCAACCATGTACTGGAGACAGTGATCGCGATCGGCGGCGTTATTAAGCGGCCCTGATTTATCAATGATCTGCATCGCCGGTCGGGTTGTTTCGACCCGCACATACTCGATACTCTCAGGTGTAAACCCGGCGGCCAGTATCCGTTCCCGGAGGTTAATGGCCGCTTCGACAGCCGTCTGGGCATGGTACTCCGCAGGATTGGGGACTTTGAACAGGATATTCTTAATGACAAAATCTGACAGATTACGCGACAGATTGAAGGGTTTGCCTCTCAAAACAGCATCATTGAATCCCCACCGGCTGACCGTCAGCGCCGTCGGATATCCCATCTCGCCGGTTTGTGCGAACAATGCCAGCTGCAGACCACGCGCCGTCGCATCCCCGGCGGCCCATGATTTACGCGTCCCCGCATTGGGCGCATGCCGGTAGGTTCTGAGAGAATGACCGTCGATAATCGCGTTGGACAGCGCACTCAGGGCCTGGTCTTTTGACAGGCCCAGGAGCTGAGCTGAGGCAATGGCAGAAGCCACTTTAACCAACACGACATGGTCAATACCCAGCTCGTTGAAACAGTTCGACAGGCACAACACACCGTGGATCTCGTAGGCACGAATCATTGTATTCAGGACGGCGTTCATATCCGTGGGTGTCTGATTACCACCACGCAGACTGTGCCATGCCGCCGCTGCCAGAATAGCCCCCAGATTATCGGACGGGTGCCCCCACTCTTGCGCGAGCCAGGTATCATTGAACTCCAGCCAGCGAATCATCGAACCCAGATGAAAGGCCGCCTCGATCGGTCCCAGCCTGAGCCCGGTACCGGCAACCGGAACCCCCTCCCGGCTCTTGCTGAACTGAGCGCTGCCCATTAGCCTCATACAATCATGGTCAGCAGAGGCGGCAATGGCGCAACCTATCGAATCCAACAGGCAAAAACGTGCCAGACGTAAAGTCTCATTATCAAAGGTTGCCTGCTCATAGGCGTAGTCAACCAGTTCAGTCATTACTTTATCAAACTCTGCGTGCGCCATATTTCACCCTCCGGAAACTAAAATGAATTTTCTTAAATACACCCAGCTGAGATTGGGTAATATATATATTCAAATAATAGAAATAGACAAGCAGTTGATTTATATGAAGTTACATGACTTCACTTCTAAACTCGTAATTGGCATGAC
>NZ_JAFMOS010000108.1 GCF_019049755.1 Rahnella perminowiae | reverse complement strand
GTTATTAATTGATAATTCTCTTGGTTGTATAAAAACACCATCGTTATTATTTACATATTTATCAGCATTGTAATTGATGCTTTTAATGTATATAGCATTATCAGAAATAACGATTGTGTACTCTTCAGAATCCGAGCTATTACTTGCACCAAATTTAATATCACTGAATTTTTTCCCACCATCATTACTGGCTGACAAGATGCTGTAAGCACAACCTCTTAGCGAGTCCCCGCATGCATCGTTATCACCACTCACCAATGGAATCGCCAGCATGTCGTCATTTTTTGCCGCCCAGATAAACTTGCCTTGATAGTTCATTGTTCCCTTAGAGAGGAACCAGAGCTTCGTTTTTATCTTCTTGCTATCATTGTGA
Source organism: Rahnella perminowiae (assembly GCF_019049755.1). GTDB lineage: Bacteria > Pseudomonadota > Gammaproteobacteria > Enterobacterales > Enterobacteriaceae > Rahnella > Rahnella perminowiae. The sequence goes on along the minus strand of NZ_JAFMOS010000108.1, from coordinate 379 downwards.
TAATAAATCGAACCATCATCGCAGTTCGAATAATCCTCCAGCGTGAGATAGCGATTTTTATCGATACGATAAATCACCTGTGGCGGGTTATGGATGGGTTGTACTGCCACCTTTCCTGGCTGCGTGGATGTTTGCACCGGAGGCGGTGTCACCGCACAGCCATTCAGGCTGGTCAGCGAGAATACTAATGCACCTGCGAGTAAATTTAGCTTTTTCATGGTCATCCTTGATTTTTTGGCTGAGAAGGGACCATTGCGGCATTGCAGGTAAATTGATTGCTGGCTTCATTATTTTTCTTTATATCGGGGAGTTTTTCTGTATGCGGTGAATCATTGTATTTATCAAACAGAATGCCGGCTTTTATACCCAGCGCATCCAC
>NZ_JAFMOS010000109.1 GCF_019049755.1 Rahnella perminowiae | reverse complement strand
GAAAATTTAGCTACAACCAGGATCAGATCAACACATTCGTGACTCTGTAGCGGTATCTTGTGGCAAAACAAAACCTCAAAATCACTAACTGGAACGCCTACAACAAGGCTTTCGTCAATCGGGGAACACTGATTCTGATTGGATGAGCGGGCCATCTAGGACTGTTACGACGGTCCCAAAAAGCCTTCGTGGGTTGTTCTCAACGTTATTCTGAGACCGTTCTGATGCTCAAGCGGGTCTTTCGCCTCACGTTGCGCACCGCGTCTGGCAGAAAAAGTACCTGGCTGTGGACGCCGATATTCACGAGGTTATCTGCATCGAAATGTTATTCAGGATTGATGCGAGCCGCTCATGGCTGACGTCGGCACCTAACCTCTGCTGTAATTCTTAACGCTTAAGCTTAAGGTGACGATTCTCTGCTTCACTAACTGCTAGCTCCGAATTGGGTATGAGGCCCGACTTATCAGTTCACAGCCAGCAAAGATTAAATAGTGTTGCCAGACAACTTAACGAGAGACCAAGAAAAACGTTAAGCTATGAGTCACCAGCAGAACTATTTAGCAACTGTGTTGCATCCATCGATTGAACTCAAAGCCATAAGCGGAATTAACATTCTGATAAATTAAGTAATTGGGCCGGTCAAAAACTAGGTCGAAGAGGCCAAGGAACTGTGGTACCTATGATATTAACCCTTATGTCTTTATTTAATGCAACGCTGATACCATGAGATATTTCAAAATTGGATAACCATCTTG
>NZ_JAFMOS010000110.1 GCF_019049755.1 Rahnella perminowiae | reverse complement strand
AAATTACACAAGCAATTTATTCCGTATAAACTTAACTCTTTGAAAGGCAAAAAAATGAGCACATGGAAAGAAGCGTTCAATGCAAGAGAGGATTTAGCTGTTTATGGTGATAATGGCCTAGCATTATTTTCTTTGACATTAAAATTTGGCATCGATGATTTAGATAGCGTCGCTGCCGAATCAATTACCGATGGTCAAGATGATAAAAAATGTGATTTAGTTTACATCAACCCTGAAGATGAATATGCTGTTATTATTCAATGTTATTTCTCTAGTAAAGTGAATCCAGCTGATCCAGCTAATAAAGCCAGTGATCTAAATATTGCATTAGCATGGCTTTTACAGCGCGATATAAATGAAGTTCCTACTCGTTTACAGTCTGCTGCAAAGGAAGTTCGCTCAAAGCTGTCTGATGGTACGATCAAGAACTTACATGTTTGGTATGTTCATAACTTGCCAGAATCAGCTAATTGCAGAACAGAATTAGTAACAGTACAGCAGACTGCCGCAACCATTTTATTATCAGAATTCAGGGATAAAAAAATAGTTGTTCATGCCAATGAAATAGGAGACGAGACTCTCACTGAATGGTACAACGAATCACTATCCCCTATTTTAGTAGATGAAGAATATATGCTCGATATTGATGGTGGATATGAAGTAAGTGGCGTGAAATGGAAAGCATTTTGTACATCTATATCAGCAAAATTTCTGCATAAAGTATACAAAAAACATAAAACCAAAATTTTTTCAGCTAACATAAGGG
>NZ_JAFMOS010000111.1 GCF_019049755.1 Rahnella perminowiae | reverse complement strand
GTGATTTGGTGTTCACTGAGCCATTTTAAATGCTATGTGTACTATCAGGAGTAATCGGAGGTGGTGCGTCTTTTATTAGAATTTATTTGTAATAACATCCACAAAATACCAACGATTACTACTCCGCCTCCAACCCAAGTAGGGCTTGTAAGACCAGTAACATCCAGTGCTACACCCCCCAATAGCGACCCTAATGCAATTCCTCCGTTAAAACCGGCAATATTCAGTCCTGCTGCCACAGCTGGAGCTTCAGGTGCATGTATGTGAGATAGCCCTATCACTCTTGCTTGCATTGAGGGGACCGCTGCGTATGTCAATGCTCCAAGCAACCCAATAAACAGTGCCATTAACATTAAGGATGAGACAGAGAACCACATAGCAAAGAGGACGATCGCCAGACCAATAAGAATTGTCATCACGGCACGGTCTGCACCTTGCTTGTCAGTGAGGCGACCACCCCAGACATTCCCGATAGCGGCCATCACGCCGTAGACCAACATAAGCAAACTACTCGTACGCTCGTCTACATGCGTTACCTGAAGTAGAATCGGGGAAATATACGTATACAGGGCAAAAGATCCTGCATAGGCCAAAACTGTAATTCCTGCTCCGGCAAGCAGTAGTGGGTTAAACATGGCTTTTAAACCGTCCATGGCATTTGCTTGCAAGGAGGGATCATTTTGATCCGTGGGCATCAGCATTGCCAATCCAATGAAACCGATCGCTCCACTTGCCGTTACTGCCATGAATATAGACTGCCAACTCAACAGACTACC
>NZ_JAFMOS010000112.1 GCF_019049755.1 Rahnella perminowiae | reverse complement strand
GGCGCTTATGCGCCCTTTTCTGTTGCTGAAACCTGACTTATTCGCCACGCAGCGCGCGCGGGAACAACAGGTTGTTTTCCAGATGGATATGCTCCATCAGGTCGGTGATAAATTCGTTGATACCGGCGTACAGTGCCCGCCAGGTCACACACGCCCCGTCAGGCGGCGTTACGCCATTGGTCAGGCGTTTAATCTCTTCCAGAATCTGTCCCGCATCATCGTGCTCACGTTCCATGACTGAGATCGGACCGGCGGCCTGACGGCCCATTCCGCCGCGTATCATTGGGAACAGGATCTGTTCTTCTTTCATCATGTGACTGGTCAGCTCTTCCAGAATCAGTTGCAGTTGAACCGCCAGTCCGTGCGGGCAAGGTAATTTGTCACCGTGTACCCGTTCCACTTTGCCGGCCATCAGAATCAGTTCCGGCAACTCCTGACGGTGACGGTCATGGTAGCGTGGAATAATAAAATCGATAATTTGTGCCAGCGGTGCGGTTTTCCAGTCAGTAGAGGTATCCGGCAGTTGGGCAATTTCAGCAATCTGTTGTTCGATGAGATCAATATCCAGCTCTTTTTTGGTAACCGCGCGCAACAGGGTTTGTTTACCACCGCAGCAAAAATCGAGATCGTACTGACGGAACAAACGTGTAGCACGCGGAATGGCAACAGCCAGAGCGCCAAGGGGTTGGTCGCGATAGTCCATGATGAAGCCTCGTTAAATGAAAGAATCTATAACATGCATTATAAATGCATGTTTAAGTCACGGCTATAGCTCAAAGGAAGTACAGGAA
>NZ_JAFMOS010000113.1 GCF_019049755.1 Rahnella perminowiae | reverse complement strand
GCGACCGGCAGGAAATCAGCTTACTGAGTACGCTGGCGGCGGGTGTTGCCGGAGCAACAGCGGGCAATAACCTGTCTTCTGCGACGACGGGGGCGCAAGCGGGGAAGAATGCGGTTGAGAATAATGCACTGGCATTAGGCAGCACCGCATCTGCACTGAATGCAGCAATCTCGGGTGCAATTGGAAATGGAAGCCAGCAACAACAGGATAATAAAGAAGATCAAGGTGCGGGATATACTTGTGAAGGTACCCGTGAACAGTGTGCGGTGCGTGACGGCACCCGTGGCCCGGGGCATACGGAGTTACCGATAGCGGATAAAGATCCGACCGGCGGTAAGCTCGAAAATCCGGCCCCGGCGGAGAGCACAGCCACCACGCTGACGACCCCGGATCAGTCGGATAAGAACGGAGCCAGTCATACCGGAAATACCGATGGCGCACCGTCTACTGCCGGAAATACCACCACGACGCCGATCCCGGATGGGCCCAATAAGGATGATTTGGCTTATTTGGCTGATGGGCATATGTTGGGGGCCAATGGAGTTCAGACGTCCAGTAAAACTATATGGAAAGGTGCCGGTAAGGAACGAATAGATGTTGAAAATCCTGCACCAGGACAAAGAGCGGGGCAACTACATTATCAAGATAATAAGGATAATAAATATCTTTATGATCCCAAGACGGATTCATTCCCCGATGCACCTAAGTCGGTAAATAATCTATTGAATGACCCATCATTTAGGAAGGCGATCAATAAAGGGTTGACTCAGTATTTAGGAGAGAAGAAATGAAG
>NZ_JAFMOS010000114.1 GCF_019049755.1 Rahnella perminowiae | reverse complement strand
TTGAATAGCATTGTTAACTGCTGATTCAATACGAGCCCCAGCACGCTGTAAACCCCAAGCTGTTCTTATCCGAGTGATTACTTCATTCATATGTATCGGAGCTTCAACAAGAACAATTTGTTCGACTATTTTTGCGAGTATTCCAACAGGCGTTTCATGAATCTGGACTCTTGTATCAACGTCTGGTAACGCCTCTACATATATAATAGCTTCGTTTAAGCTGTCATCAATAATCTCTAAACCGATTTCAGTGACAGTTTCTCTTTCAACTGTGACGATTTCTACTGGCACAGCTCTAGAACGGGATAGTGAGGTTTCAGAACGATTTTCAAGCTCTTTCTTAGCCGCTTGGATAGCAGAGAGAGTTTTCTGAAGTTGCTCTTCGGGACGCTGGAACCAGTCCGTACTCCAAATCCTGTGAATAATCCAACCATGATCTTCAAGTACAGCCTGACGTAGGCGATCCCTCTCTCTTGAAGAGCGGGAAGAATGGTAAGTAATACCATCGCACTCAATGCCTATCAGGTAGCGTCCCGGCATATTGGAATCGGCAATAGCTAAATCAATGAAGAACCCCGCAATACCAACCTGAGGGTGAACCTGATACCCCTCCTTTGTAAAGCGTTTGCTACCTGTTCTTCAAACACACTATCCATTGAACGACCGCTGTGACCCTGACCCAAAATCCTGCTCCATTCAGAAACAGAATTCCGGCATGATAAACACTCCCCTGAACGGAGGTGGTGCCGATGAAAAAGTCACGATTCACCGAAGAGCAGATTGTTTTTGCCCTTA
>NZ_JAFMOS010000115.1 GCF_019049755.1 Rahnella perminowiae | reverse complement strand
TAATAAAACATTATGAATGCGTTAATTGTAATGTTTTATTGTGTTCTTAACGTGACCGTGGACGGATTTTCATATCTAAGGATAGAGAGTCATGTTTAAACGGTTTTTATATATTGTGATATATACGATTTTCATTTGTGCTGTTTCAATAGGTTGCACCGTTGCCTATTATCAATATATTGTTCTCAATTCCGATGCGGCGCCTTTGGTCAGAGTGGAAGATAAGAAGGTGGCACGGAGTCCGTTAAAGAACAGTGATGTTTTCGTTGAGATCATGTCCTATGGTTGTCATTTCTGTGCCATCAATGATAAAGCCGTTGATGAATTAGAAAAGCGTCTTCCTGAGGGAGTTCGCGTTGTGCGACTGCATATCAATAATGCCGGTCAGAGTGGTTTAGCCCGTTACGCACCGTTATTTGCAACACTTGAGGTGATGGGGCTGGAATCTCAATATCGGGAAAAAATCTATACAGCTGTGATCAAAGATAACATTGATTTAGCTGACGACACTGTTTTAAATAACTGGCTGGAACATAACGGTATTGACGTCGGGAAATATCACGAAATCAACGCATCTCCGGCGGTCAAAGCGTTACTTCAATATATGTCAGCTGTCAGTAACTATTATGACGTCTCTGCAACGCCGGCATTTATTGTAAACAAGCAATGGCTTGCCTATCAGGATCGCGACTTTAAAGCTTTTGGTGATCAACTTATCTCCCTGCTTACCAGGCATAAACCACTGGAGATATAATGCGCTTTGTTCCGGTATGGATCTATTTGCACAGCATGTCTTTG
>NZ_JAFMOS010000117.1 GCF_019049755.1 Rahnella perminowiae | reverse complement strand
GTTTGGTGGTGATACGAATTATGACAGATGGAGCCGACGTTACAAACTTCAAGATACTCAGAAAATAGTCATTGAACCGATATTACACTCTCAGAAAGAAGTATTACTACAGGGTGATGAAGAGCGTGGAATCGGGATGATGATCACTTATCCCAATGGAAGCATTGAGCATGTACGCAAGATAAAACCCGATTACGAAAAACTGTTATCCATGAAATAACGAAGTCATTACTAAGTTATCTTCAGGGAGGAAGAACTTGAATTTTCTAAATAAGAATTATGCGTTTTTACCCTTTATCGTGCTGCTTTATGGCTGTGATAACACTCCCGACCGCATTCTGTCTCCACCTCAGAATGCAAAGTGGGTAGACGTGGTCTTCACGCTTCCGGCAGATACCGTGCTTTTACCAATGGAAGTTCTGTACCGTTCGGATAAATGCAAAACAGTGCGCTATAACTCGAGCAATGAGCCTCATAATATTCCCGGTTATAACGATTTCGAGAAGCCATTCGGTCAGCAAGGAAGCAGCAATATCTGGCGGACCCATATCGCCATTGATGGCGGCGGAAAATGCCAGTGGCAGCTTAACTCCATTAAAGTCAGTTTTAAGATCGCTGATCTTAATCCTCTGGTGCAGGGGAAAAAGGGGTTTGCGACCAATTATATCTTTGATTTTGATGATTATGGATTTAGCGATGGTTATGGTACCGGTAAAGCGAAGGAATCCAGGGGTGATCTTCATATAAAAACGGATTTCTTTCCGATGGTAACTCATCTGGATGAGAATGATATTAGCCTGG
>NZ_JAFMOS010000116.1 GCF_019049755.1 Rahnella perminowiae | reverse complement strand
ACGCCCCGACCATCACAAATAATATCCAGGTCCGCGCCTGCAAAATCAAAATAGTCCAAAACCACAATGGCAAGCGCAACATACCATGGTCGTTATAATCATCCGGGTTCATAAAAAGGACAACGTTCCTGCAAATGAAGTTAAGTTTTTAAAATATATCAATAGCATACCTAAAATAATTCGAAGTACAGAAAAACAGCCAGCGGAGTGATCCGATGAACTTACTCAGGTAAGTGATTCACATCACTGAGCGCAGCCAACACCTCTGCAATTTTAAGTATGCCGGGTATAGGCTTAAGAAACTGTTAAGAACTGTCTGCTTTACTGGTCTCCAACGCGGCAACACATCCGAAACGATGTCATCGTTGCCGGTACTCTGGAAACGTTAACTTAAGGAAGACTATTATGATGAAGAAGATCACGCTGGCAACCCTCATTGCACTTTGTTCAGCCACTGCCTTTGCCCAGCAGGCTGGCGGATTTAACGGCCCGTCGGCGCAGGAATCACAAACCCAGCCTGCCCCACAGGGTGGCTTCACGGGTACCACGGCGCTGAGTACAGTGAAAGACGCGCAAACCATGAAGGATGATCAGTGGATCATGCTGGAAGGGTTCATCGATCAGCGTATCGACCATGATAAATACATTTTCCGCGACAATACCGGCACCCTCAATGTCGAAATTGACGGCAAACGCTGGCAGGGACAGAACGTGTCACCCAAGGACAAAATCCGCATTGAAGGTAAAGTCGATAAAGACTGGAATTCTGTCGAAGTGGATGTCAAAAGCGTAAAACTGATC
>NZ_JAFMOS010000595.1 GCF_019049755.1 Rahnella perminowiae | reverse complement strand
GCAGTCACAGGCGTCGCCCTTTTCAATGTTACGCAGTGACCGTTACCGCCGATGTTCTTCCCTGCAGAAACGCTTCGTTAAATGCTATTCAATGGCTGATTAGCGAACCTTCAGACTTAACGAATTGTTTATTATCGGATCGTTTTAGGGGTCATTACCCGACGTGCGCCTACATAGTGGTCTTGCCAGTAATCATCGCCAAGAGAAGTAATTTTAATGTCTTCGCCCGTTCTTGGAGACTGAATAAACTTGCCGTTGCCAACGTAAACCCCAACATGGTCTGCCGCGCCGCGGTTATTGATTCTGAAGAACACCAGATCACCGCTTTCAAGTTCGCCGCGTTTGACCGGAGCGGCATCGCGCAGGTGATACATTTCATTCGCTGTACGTGGCATTTTTATACGGATCAAATCTTTGTAAGCATAATAAACTAAGCCGCTGCAATCAAAACCGGTATTCGGCGAGGTTCCGCCCCAGCGATACGGTTTTCCTACCTGGTGCATCAGTTTGGTCATGGCCGTTTGCTGAGCATGCTGATAGCGTTTTTTATGTGTTGCACTTAGCGTAATCGGTTTGCTGTCTTCTTCGAATTTCTTACCTTTACGGTGCCGGCCATAGGCTTCTTTTTTACCGGCCTTTTCCGTGCTGTTTTTCGCGAGGGCACGGGTTTTGCTATGTCTCTCTGTTTTGCTCTCGGCCCGCGTGGTCTTGAGTGTCTTTTCTTTTTTAATTTCGGCCCGCGTTTTGGCGCTTCTCTCCGTCGTGGTCTTTCGTTTAACCAGTTCGGTGCTTTTCACTTTCTTCTTCGAATTCTTATCCTGAGTTTTTTGTTCTGTGACGGGCGCGGTTTTCGTTTTTTTACTGTTTTTCGCAGCAACCGTTTTTCGCTTTCGTCGTTCTTCCGGCGCAGCCTGATTAACATGACTTTTACGCTGATCGGCAGAGACACGAGTCTGTGGCGACGCATGTGCCATATTTAAAAACAGCTGGGTAAAGAGCAGCACAAAAAGCGTGAACAGTAAGCGCATAGCTTCGTTACCATGAGTGGTAGGTTAAACATCAGGGATGTCAGAGTATTGCCTAAAAGAACCCGACAAAAAAGCACGAATTGCCTCGATTCTAGATCATATTGTGAGAAAAAGTTAATAGCTTTTTTTATGTCGAAATAACCGCCATTTTTAGTCAAAAAAATGACCGTTTTTCATGATGTTAATATTTGAGTTAATCAGTGGAATTCTGCAAATTTGATCGGATTGATGAACGCCGGAAATGTTATTCCCGATGAATGTTTAAATATGTGAGCCTGAGCGCACCCGCTAAAAATGGTTAAATAAATTGTCAGCACTGAGAAAGACCCCACAAAAAATGGCGTTTTTATCTGATGGCTGCCGTCGTTACAATAGAAGGTATTGTGATTGTACACCGTCTCTTTGTGCTGCGCGTGAAGAGCAATGATCGTGACAGCCTGTACCGGCTTGAGGAAGCAAGAAATGACTACTCCAACTATTGAAAAGATTCAGAAGCAAGTTTCTGAAAACCCGATTCTGCTGTACATGAAAGGTTCGCCAAAACTGCCAAGCTGCGGTTTCTCTGCTCAGGCTGTTCAGGCGCTTTCTGCCTGTGGCGAACGTTTTGCTTACGTGGATATCCTGCAGAACCCGGACATCCGTGCTGAGATGCCAAAGTTTGCTAACTGGCCAACGTTCCCACAATTGTGGGTGGACGGCGAACTGGTTGGCGGCTGCGACATCGTGGTTGAGATGTTCCAGCGCGGCGAGCTGCAGCAGTTGATCAAAGAAACTGCTGAGAAATACAAATCTTCTGAAGAGTAATACTACGGAAGATCACCGGCTTTTCGACCGGAAAATATGAAGAGCGACATGATGTCGCTCTTTTTTGTTTTCAGTCCGCCGGAAAGTCGTCATTACTGATTTTCTTCAGACGCCGTTTCGTCTTCGGCTTGTTCGTCTGAAAGCACCAGAGGCCAGCCGCCAAGGCGTTTCCATCGGTTTACCAGCTCGCAGAACAACTCGGCCGTGCGCTCGGTATCATACAACGCAGAATGTGCCTGGCTGCTGTCAAAATCGATACCCGCGCTGATACAGGCTTTTGCCAGCACCGTTTGCCCGAGTACCAGCCCGCTTAGCGCGGCAGTATCAAACGTAGCAAAAGGGTGGAACGGATTACGTTTCAGCCCGGCACGTTCGGCCGCTGCCATGAGGAAACTGTGATCAAAATTCGCGTTGTGCGCCACAATGATCGCACGGTTACAGTTCTGCTCTTTCATTCCTTTGCGGATGACTTTGAAAATCTCATGCAGAGCTTCATATTCACTGACTGCGCCGCGTAACGGATTGGTCGGATCGATACCGTTAAATGCCAGCGCTTCCGGCACCAGTATCGCACCTTCAAAAGGCTCGACGTGGAAATGCACTGTCTCATCGCTTTGCAGCCAGCCGTCCTGATCCATCTTCAGCGTGATCGCTGCAATTTCCAGCAGCGCATCGGTTCTGGCATTAAATCCGGCGGTTTCTACATCGATAACCACGGGATAAAAACCACGAAAACGGCCTCTCAGGGCGTTAATGTCACTATTCTCGGCCATTAGTTTCTTATCTTCATCGAATTCAGCGCGCATTATGACAAATTTTGCCGCCGCTTGCAGGGTTGTGGCAAAAATCAGGCAATAAAAAAGGGCGCGATTGCGCCCCAGTCGGTGGTCGGGGAAATTTAATTACCCAGCCCCTGTCCTGCGTGTCTGGATTCGATCAGTTCGATTTTGTAACCGTCCGGATCTTCAACAAACGCGATAATAGTGGAGCCGCCTTTGACCGGGCCCGCTTCACGGGTCACTTTCCCACCCGCATTACGGATGTCATCACATGTTTGCGCAACGTTATCAACGCCCAATGCGATATGACCGTAAGCGGTGCCGATGTCGTAGCTGTCGACGCCCCAGTTATAGGTCAGTTCGATCACTGCACCTTCACTTTCTTCGGTGTAACCGACGAAAGCCAGAGAATATTTATATTCAGTGTTTTCGCTGGTACGCAGCAAACGCATACCTAAAACATCGGTATAGAAGCTGATAGCACGTTGCAGATCGCCAACGCGAAGCATGGTGTGGAGTAAACGCATAGGTTCCTCTTTATTTGCAGGATGAGAATTAACGGGTCAAGACTAACTGATAGCAGCCACTTTGTCTGTAAAAGGGCAACCGATTGTTGAATGACTGACCCAAAAAAAACAGCAGAAGGAGGGCCACTTCTGCTGCAAGGAGTCAATGACTCTTTTTTAATTATTACAGTGTCGGATAATCGGTGTAACCCTGAGCACCGCCGCCATAAAAGGTTTCCGGTTTGGGTTCGTTAAGCGGCGCGTGAGATTTCAGTCGCTCAACCAGGTCAGGGTTTGCAATATAGCTGCGGCCAAATGCCACGGCATCGATATAACCTTTTTCGATCAGCTCTTCGCCTTTCTCTGCGGTGTAAGCACCAGCACCGACAATCACGCCCTGATAATGCGCACGGATCACTGCACGGAATTCTGTGCTGTAAGGTTTGCCGCCCGCCCAGTCCGGTTCGGAAATATGCAGGTACGCCAGTTTGCGTTTGTTCAGTTCATCGAGCAGATAAATCGCAGCCTGTTCCTGGTCTTCACCATTATCCAGCCCGTTGAAGGGTCCCATAGGTGAAATACGTATGCCCACACGATCAGCGCCGATAGCGTCAATGGCGGCATCCACGACTTCCAGCGTCAGACGGGTACGGTTTTCAATGCTGCCGCCGTATTCATCTTCACGCAGGTTTGATGCCGGAGACATGAACTGGTGCAGCAGATAGCCGTGCGCGGCATGCAGTTCAATGTAATCGAAACCGGCTTCAGCGGAGCAGGCGGCGGCATGACGAAAATCGTTCACGATCCCCGGAATTTCGCTGAGCGCTAAGGCACGCGGTGTCGGACAATCGACACGGATGGCGTGCCCCTGTTCATCACGCAAGCTGGTGCGGGTGTTCGGATTGACGGCGGAAGGCGCAACGGGTGTCTGGTTGTCGGGCTGAACGCTGTTATGTGAAATGCGTCCGGTATGCCACAGCTGAACCGCAATGCGTCCGTCTTTATGATGAACGCCGTCCACGATTTTTTTCCATGCAGCAACTTGTTCCGGCGTGTGCAGGCCCGGTGCACCGGCATACCCTTTCGCCTGGAATGAAACCTGAGTGGCTTCAGTAATGATCAGGCCAGAACTGTGGCGCTGTGCATAATATTCGCCCATGAGCGGTGTCGGGATGTCACCGGGTTCGATGCTGCGCAGACGGGTAAGCGGAGCCATAAAAACACGGTTAGGTAGCGTGTTTTTACCGACAACAATAGGGGTGAAAAGCTTGGTCATTTCAGTAACTCCGAAGTTAATGGACTGATCGGTAAGACGTTCAGGGATTATATTCACGTCAGACGACCTTTTCTTAATGCCACCTTTCTATCGCATCTGACCTGCCTGTGACTACGCGCACGGTGCTTTTTCGCGAAACACAGTCTGATTTCAGCTTTGCATCCATACTTAACGGACAGAAAAAAATGAAAAAGAGCCGGCGGGTGCCGGCTGAGGTGAGGGCAAACATCTGTTTTCTTGGTGAAGGCTTGCGAAACAGTAGGGCCATTTTCCGACAGGTGAAAATGGCGAAAGGAAGGGTAACAGGTCTGTGTTGCAGATATTTGAAGGATGAAACATTGAGGCGCAAATCAACTTGCGGGATAGCAGGAAAGCGTCTTGAATAAATATTCACCGTTATTTGCGGAGGGCATGTGGCTCAGCAACTCGAATTTTTTGACATCCCCAGTCCATGCCGTGGCATTTGTCAGGCGGATGAACGCGGATATTGCCGTGGCTGTCTGCGCAGCCGCGAGGAGCGTTTCGGCTGGATGAAAATGACTGACGCAGAAAAACGCCATGTGCTGCGGTTATGTCAGCAACGCCTGCTGCGCCAGCAACGCACAGGAAAACAACCGGACGAACCCTCACCGGAGCAACCAGAGTTGTTCTGATTTCACCTGTCTTTTACCGTTGTCGTGACGGCGGTCCGCTTCTTTATTATTCTTGCGCGTCGCATCAATACAGCGCCACAGGCGTTGTGTATTCTGTGGGTCGAAAATCAAAAACATAAGGGATTTATAATGCAAGCACGTACCCCGATTTCTCCGCAAGGGCCGGTATTCTCCACGCTGATTTGTGGTTACTGGCGACTGATGGAATGGAACATGACGCCGCAACAGGTTCTGGCGTTCATGGAACAGCATATTGAGATGGGCATTACAACGGCCGATCATGCAGACATTTATGGCGGCTATCAGTGCGAAGCGGCATTCGGTGAGGCATTGCGCCTTAAACCCTCTTTGCGGGAACAAATGCAACTGGTCAGTAAATGCGGTATCGCCACCACGGCAGACCCCGACAACAAAGTTGGCCATTACATTACGGATACGCGGTACATCGTGGGGCAGGCGGAGAAATCATTGCGCAATCTGCGTACCGATTATCTGGATTTATTACTGATCCACCGTCCGGATCCGCTGATGGATGCGGATGAAGTCGCCGGAGCGTTTACGCAGTTGCACAAAAGCGGCAAAGTAAAACATTTCGGTGTGTCTAACTTCACCCCGGCGCAGTTCAGCCTGTTGCAGTCGCGTCTGCCCTTTTCGCTGGTGACTAATCAGATAGAAATTTCCCCGATCCATCAGCCGGCCATCCTTGACGGCACGTTGGATCTTTGCCAGCAGCTGCGTATCAGACCGATGGCCTGGTCCTGTCTGGGGGGCGGGCGTTTGTTTAGCGAGACGCAATTCCAGCCGCTGCGTGAGGAACTTCAGGCTGTTGCGAATGAAATGGGTGCAGACACCATTGAACAGGTGGTTTACGCCTGGGTCATGCGCCTGCCGTCTCAGCCGCTGCCGATCATCGGCTCGGGTAAAATTGAGCGTGTTCAGTCAGCGCTGAAATCATTGTCTCTGGAAATGACCCGTCAGCAATGGTTCCGCATTCGTAAAGCAGCATTAGGATTTGATGTTCCTTAACGCCTTTACGCGGGGTTTGTGGTACTGACCGCCGGGCCGTCTTCTGTTGAGATGGCCTGTTGTAATTGTGAAAGCGAGCAGTATAAACGCCAGATCACGCCCGCCAGTTCACGCGCCGCAGGTTCCGGATGGTGCGCCAGTGAATTGCTCATCCGCATGAGTTCAGCCAGTGTGGCGTCAAGATTTTCATGGCTGACGCCGCGCTCCGTCATCACCCCTTTCAGACAATGAATACACACGTCCCGTACCGCAGACAGGGGATCTGAACGGGTTTCCCATTCGCGCAACTGCCAGACAATGTGGCTGCAATTGAGCAGCACCACACCCCAGCGTAATAACCAGGTTCGCGAGATGTGATCTTTACTTTGATTGAGCTGGTTCATCCGGTGATAAATCAGGGATTCGAAATGAAAATGGCTCAGCGAGGGTCTGCGGTTAAGCTGATCCATAAAATCACGACGCAGGGCGCGAATAATGCGGCGGCTTTTACGCTTATCAGAGCTTGGCCTTAACACCTGGAAGGCAATCCCTGCCAGCATGACACCGGCAATTTTTGCCACGCCGTCATTCATAAAGGACTGATAGTCATACTCCGGCGGGTTCGTAACCGCTAAAAATGATCCCATAAATACAATCATCTGCCCCCATAAACCTGCATATTGTTTGTATTGAAGTTTCATCATCTGCATCGTCACCAACATCGGCAGGAAGAAGGCGCAGAACACCCAAAAATTGTCGATTTGTACCATCAGCCCGAACTTCAGCAGGAAACAGCCAGCAAACAATAATCCCAGTGATTTTATTAACAGCGTGACGCTGCTGATCGGCGAGGCCGTAGAGGAATAAAGTACGCAACTGACGGCAGTCAGTGCCACCGCACCGGCACCGGCATCCCATTGTGTCGTCATCCAGAATGCGCAACCGGTCACAATACACAAAAACGTCCGCAGCCCGTTATACGCAGCTTCGAGGGTATCGGTGTGTTGGGCAAGGCGGCTGATTTTCGGTGTCTGTAGTGTTTCGGCTTCTGCCACGTTGGCATGTTCCACCCGCTGTAACCAACGTTCGCTGCGAAGATACAGCCAGCAAAAATCGCGTAAACGTAGCCAGAAAGCCTGATGGCGGAAGTCAGCAGTATCATGCGGCTGAATATGCAGCAAAATTCTGGACAGCTGGTACTTATCCGTATCCGGTTTACGCAGTTCATTAAGCAAAACGGCCAGTACCTCCTGTAAGTTTTCAGGAGGATGGGGCCAGTTCAGCAGCATCCGGCGCAGGCTGGAAATGTAGCTGGTCATGCGTAATTGCTGATGCAGCAGATAATTGAGCACATTATTTTGGCGGCGCAGGCGGTAATGGCTCCAGAATGCCTGAATACGTAAAAGATTCATGGTCAGGATTTGTCCGATCACCCCTTCATGGGATGTTCTGATCTGATCAGAAATTTCTGTCCGCCACAGCAATTGCGCATGCTCAAGCAACTGAGTATGCATTTTGCGCAGCGAGGTGAGCAGGGCGTCGCCGTCGGAGGTGCTGGGCAGCACCATCATCATAAAACCACCGCACAAAATACCGGTGATAACTTCACCGACACGCGCCTGTGCGATATCAAAAATTTGTGTCGTATCGGTGACGTCTACGGTGGAGAACGCGATGATGGCTGCCGTGTAACCCGCCAGCGCAAAAGCATATGAGACATTGTTCTGATAATGATTGGAGACATACGTACAAATCCCCAGCCATGCGGCAATGGAAAACGTGAAGAGCCAGGGTTCATTCAGACAATGTCCGGCAATAAACACCGCGCCCGCCGCGCCCAGCAGGCTGCCAATGATTCGCCCGATACTTTTACTGATAACGCCACCCACGGTTGGGAAACTCACCACCGCCGCCGAGGTCAGGGCCCAGTAAGGCTCGTCCATCTGAAATTCAAAAGCGATATAAAGCGCAAGTATCATTGCGATGGAGTTACGCAGGGCGTAGCGCCATTGTCCCCATGTGGCTTTTCCCCACGGGGTATTTTTCCATTCCAGCCAGGAAAGATTCACTGCGCAGCCTTAATTGCGAATCGAAATGGTACAGGTCGTACCGGCAACCAGCACTTCATGTTCCGGCACATTTTCAAGTTTAATCCGAACGGGCACACGCTGTGCCAGACGTACCCATGGCACGTTCGGTTTCACATTCATCAGCAAATCTTCAGGGGTATCGAGACTCTGGTCATAAATAGCCCGTCCAATACTTTCGACCCGCCCCTGCAAAGGAATATTACCGTTAAATAACGTGATATCCGCCACGTTGCCTTCGCGAATATTTTTGAGTTTTGTTTCTTCGAAATATCCCAGAATGTAGAAAGAATGAATATCCACCAGCCCGACCAGAGGCGTTCCGGACGTGGCATAGTCTCCGCGGCGGGTTTGCAGATTGGTGATATAACCGTCGGCCGGTGCAACAAGAGTGGTTTTACTCAGGTTCCATTTGGCCTGTTCTAATGACGCCTGCGCCGCCTGATAAGCCGCCTGCATGGCTTTGGCGTTGATATTGGATTCATCAAGCGATTCGGCGGAAATAACATTGGTGCCAAGCCCTCTGCGACGCCGGGCTTCGTGACTGGCTTTGGCCAGGTCGGCCGCGGCTTTAGCTACCGCAGCTTCGGCATTATCTACCGCGATTTTAAAAGGCACAGGATCCAGACTGAACAGCGGATCTCCACTTTTAACAAACTGGTTATCATGGATATTTATTTCAATAATGCGCCCGGACACTTCCGGCGTGATATTGACAATCTCTGCACGGACTTTGCCGTCACGCGTCCAGGGCGATTGCATATAATAATTCCACATCCACCAGCCTGCGCAAATGGCGACCGCGAAAACCAGTACGGTAGAGAAGTATTTCAGTGTCTTAAATTTCATTTCAGAGGGTCACCATCAGCATCAGGGCGGCACAAATAGAGATCACAAAAAGAGATAAATCCATCAGAGTGGGATGCCAGACTTCACCGGAATAAACCCAGTCACGCAGCAGGCGATGTATCAAAAGCCAGAACACTAACCCCAGTAAAAATGCTTTGAACATCGGGGGGAAATAAAGTGAGGCACCCAGGACCAGATCCGGTAGCGGGAAGCCTGAGTGAAACATTTGCGCATTCACAATATTAATCTCTGCCGGTGATTGTGTTATAAACAAGCTTACCTTTGGAAGCAAAGACGCTGCTTCCGGATGCAATAGTACCTATCATTATATATAGAATTGTAATTTCTCGATTAATGTTCCTAAAACTAAGCTAAACTCTGGGGAGTTATCTTAGCATGCTAATTATAAGGAGGGGATAATTGGAATCGAATCTGGGATCAGATCTCGCACGATTAGTTCGTGCCTGGCGTGCGTTGATTGACGATCGGCTAAAACCGTTGGAACTCACGCAAACACATTGGGTAACACTTCATAATATCAATATGTTACCTCCGGAGCAGTCTCAGATTCAGCTGGCGAAAGCCATTGGAATTGAGCAACCGTCTCTGGTCCGTACACTCGATCAGCTGGAAGAAAAGAAGCTGATTACCCGTCAGACTTGTGCGAGTGATCGCCGTGCCAAGCGTATCAGGCTGACTGAAGAAGCCGCGCCGATCATCAATGAAATGGAATCCGTTATTGATTCCACACGTAAAGAAATTTTATCCGGCATGTCTTCTTCCGAAATCGAACTGCTGGGCGGAATGTTGTCACGGCTGGAAAAAAATATTGCTTCCCTGCAAAGCAAATCATAAAAATCGATTTTTTATTACGTCACACAGCGTTGTTTTTGATCGGACTGAAAAGAATTACCCATAAAAAAACCGAAACCAGTGGCTTCGGTTTTTGCATTGAGGCTGTAAAAATCAGGCGCCAGGGGACACCGTAATGGTGCTGCCGCTACTGGCCATGCTCACACGCTGGCCGACGCTGAATTTGGTTGGACCGGCTTTCTGAACCACCTGAATGGTTGTACCGTCATCACGACGAATTTGCAGTTCTACACCGTTAGAACGGTTAAGCGAACTTTGCACCCCCTGACCTGCTACACCACCGGCGACTGCTCCTGCCGCAGTTGCCAGACTACGGCCGGTACCACCACCGACGGTATTGCCCAGGAACCCGCCTAATACAGCCCCTCCGAGCGCACCAACGATATTTGAATCATCTCCTCCCTGGATTTGCACTGCACGGGTGGACACGATGGTACCGTAGGTCACTTGTTGAATTTGCTTCGCCTGGGATGCGGAGTAAACATCGCCGGACAGAGAGTTATCACTGACGCAGCCAGCAAGGGAAACGCCGGCAAGTCCGATGACGAGTAAACGCTTAATCATAAATAGCTCCTTTATTATGCTGCTGCACACGTTTCAGAGTAGCGGCACCAACAGAGAAAAAACAGTACACAAGTTCAACATCAGTGTCGAAGGTGTCATATAACATATTTGTTTCACTTTCACCTAGTATACAGAAGGCCTGTTCAACTAATAATAAACGCAGGTTTACGTTTTAGACAGCGAATGGCTCAATCAAAATACCGGCATGTCATGTTGTTATTGGTGGCTTTTAGTACACAGATATTTTCAGTGATAAAAAACGTAACAAGAAAAACACGAAGTCATCACACGCTGTAATAAAAATTCAGTTACACATGGCGCTGCCCTTCAAATACCGATTACTCTGTGGTGATTACTTTGTCTGACAATTTTCCCGGAGAGTTAAGGATGTTATCTATGAAGTCAGGTCGTTATATCGGTGTGATGTCCGGCACCAGTCTGGACGGTGTTGACGTGGTGCTGGCCGCCATAGATGAGCACATGGTCGCGCAGCAGGCCAGCTATTCACATCCTATTCCTCTTACGTTGAAAAACGCCATCCTTGGCATGTGTCAGGGGCAACAGGTCACGCTTGAGCAGGTCGGGACGCTGGATACCCAGTTGGGAATTTTGTTCGGTGAAGCGGTTTTAGGTCTGCTGAAAAGCGCCAAAGTCTCGCCGGAAGAAGTGACTGCCATTGGTTGCCATGGGCAAACGGTCTGGCATCAGCCAAAAGGGGAGGCGACCTTTTCCATGCAGCTGGGGGATAATAACCGTATTGCAGCCATGACCGGCATTACTACCGTGGGCGATTTTCGTCGCAGGGATATGGCATGGGGCGGGCAGGGCGCGCCTCTGGTGCCTGCTTTCCATCAGGCATTGCTGGCCGACCCGGCCGAGCGCCGTATGATCCTCAATATCGGTGGCATCGCCAACCTTTCAATGTTACTGCCGGGCCAGCCGGTGCGGGGTTATGACACCGGCCCCGGCAATATGCTGATGGACGCGTGGATCTGGCGCCATCTCGCCCAGCCCTATGATAAAGGGGCTGAATGGGCACATCAGGGGCGGGTGAACTTACGTTTGCTTCAGCAGATGCTGTCTGATCCTTACTTTGCCGAACCGGCACCGAAAAGTACCGGTCGTGAATACTTCAATATGGGATGGCTGGAAAAACAACTGGCGCGTGCTTGTGAAATCTCCCCGGCGGATGTGCAGGCGACGCTGGCCGAACTGACTGCGGTAAGTATCGCCGAGCAGGTGCAACTGGCCGGTGGATGTGACCGGCTGATGGTGTGCGGCGGCGGGGCGCGTAACCCGTTACTGATGGCGCGGCTCTCCGCCATGTTGCCGGGCACGGAAGTTTGCACCACTGATGCCTGTGGTATCAGCGGTGATGACATGGAAGCGCTGGCCTTTGCCTGGCTGGCATTCCGTACGTTATCGGGTCAGCCGGGGAATCTGCCATCGGTCACTGGCGCAAGTCGTGAAACCCTGCTTGGTGCGATTTATCCGGTTGTTTCAACCCGTCCCTGATGCGTTCTCGGTTTTATCTCAATGTGTTGCGTGCGCTGGCATGGTAAATAAAAGGGATAAATCAAGAGCACCCGGGAGCACCGAATGAAAAAGGCAATTATCGCGACGTTAGCAGGACTGACCCTGGCAGGATGCAGCCAGTTCAGCCACCAGACCGAAAGTCCCACTGAAGAATTACACTACCAGTGCGGCACCTTACCGTTAACGGTTACGCTGGATAAACCGGCTAAGCAAGTCAATATGGTTCTCGATGGTGAACAGCTGAAACTGAAACAGATTGACGCCGCTTCCGGCACGCAATATAGCGATGGCCGTTACACATTCTGGTCTAAAGGCGATCAGGCTTTTGTGCAGCGCGGTGAGAACGTCATCATCGACGATTGCGTTCAAAAATAAACCTATCCGTTATATTTCAGACTGCAGATGCGTTAGCCGCATTTGCTCACCCCGGTCACATAGTTATCTGTGCTCCCGGGGATCCCCACTTTGCCGCCTTGCTGCATTATCGTGGGCAGCGTCATTTTTGATAGCCTTCCTTTCTCTTCGCTGCATCAGGAACATTGAGATCCTGACGCGGCGGGTGCACAATGCGTTTACCTTCCTAAGATACGCAACTGAATCCATATGCCTGATAACAAAGAGTTTGATATTGCGGACTCGCGCCGCGAATACACCCGTGGCGGGCTGCGTCGTGCTGATTTAACCCCTGAACCCCTGCCTTTATTTGAACACTGGCTGAAACAGGCCTGCGATGCCCGTCTCGCTGACCCGACGGCGATGGTGGTAGCGACGGTTGATGAGCGCGGACAACCTTTCCAGCGCATTGTGCTGCTCAAGCACTACGACGAAAAAGGATTGGTATTTTACACCAATCTGGGCAGCCGTAAGGCGCAGCAACTGGCGAATAACTCGCGCATCAGCCTGTTATTCCCGTGGCACATGCTGGACCGTCAGGTCATTGTGCTCGGTCAGGCCGAACGTCTGTCGACGCTGGAAGTGATGAAGTATTTCACCAGCCGGCCGAAAGATAGCCAGATCGGCGCGTGGGTATCGCAGCAGTCCAGTCGTATTTCGGCGCGCGGTGTACTCGAAAGCAAGTTCCTCGAACTGAAACAGAAATTCAGCAATGGGGAAGTGCCACTGCCAAGTTTCTGGGGTGGTTTTCGCGTCAAAGTGGATTCGATGGAGTTCTGGCAGGGCGGTGAACATCGTCTGCACGACCGGTTCATTTATCAGCGTGATGAAGCTGAGACAGAAACTGGCTGGAAAATAGACCGCCTCGCACCTTAACCACGAAAAAACACGCGATTCCCTAGCGCTCGGGCGACGAGCGCTTTATTCTATGTCGTTTCCCGTAAAGGTGAGAGAAAGGGCACATGCGCGGCATGATGTCAGACATGAATCTGCACACATTCAGTACCTATTTCTGAGTACAAACAAACGGAGTCTTTGATGGCGAGCAGCAACCTGATTAAACAATTGCAAGAGCGGGGCCTCATTGCCCAGGTGACGGATGAAGAAGCGTTAGCAGAGCGACTGGCGCAAGGGCCAATTGCACTCTATTGCGGTTTCGATCCTACCGCAGACAGCTTGCATTTGGGACATCTGGTGCCTTTGCTTTGCCTGAAACGCTTCCAGCTGAACGGCCACAAGCCTGTGGCGCTGGTGGGTGGCGCCACCGGTCTGATTGGCGACCCGAGCTTCAAAGCCACCGAGCGTAAGCTGAACACCAATGAAACCGTGAACGAGTGGGTGGAAAAAATCCGTCAGCAGGTTTCGCCGTTCCTGGATTTCAGCTGTGGCGATAACAGCGCTATCACTGCCAATAACTACGACTGGTTCGGCGGCATGAACGTGCTGACTTTCCTGCGTGACATCGGCAAACACTTCTCTGTTAACCAGATGATCAACAAAGAAGCGGTGAAACAGCGTCTGAACCGCGATGACAGCGGTATCTCCTTCACCGAATTCTCGTACAACCTGTTGCAGGGTTACGATTTTGCATCCCTTTACGATCTGCACAAAGTTGAGCTGCAAATCGGCGGTTCAGACCAGTGGGGCAACATCACGTCAGGTATCGATCTGACCCGTCGTCTGCACCAGAAACAAGTGTTCGGCCTGACCGTTCCGCTGATCACTAAATCTGATGGCACCAAATTCGGTAAGACCGAGGGCGGCGCAGTCTGGCTGGATCCGAAGAAAACCAGCCCGTACAAATTCTACCAGTTCTGGATCAACACCGCAGATGCCGACGTTTACCGCTTCCTGAAGTTCTTCACCTTCATGAGCATTGAAGACATCAATGCGCTGGAAGAAGAAGACAAAACCAGCGGCAAAGCGCCACGCGCGCAGTACGTTCTGGCCGAAGAAGTGACCGGTATGGTCCACGGTGCAGAAGGTCTGGCGGCTGCAAAACGCATCACGCAAAGCCTGTTCTCCGGCTCCCTGAGCGAAATGACAGAGGTCGACTTCGGCCAGCTGGCGCAGGATGGTCTGGAGCTGTTTGAAGTGCCACGCGATACGGATCTGCAACAGGCGCTGGTCATCGCCGGTATGGCACCGTCGAAAGGCCAGGCACGTACCCTGATTTCGTCTAACGCGGTTTCTGTAAACGGCGAAAAGCAGACGGATACAGAATACAGCTTCGCTGACAGTGACCGCCTGTTTGGTCGCTATACTTTGCTGCGTCGCGGTAAAAAGAACTACACACTGTTGCTCTGGGCATAAGCCTCCGGTCGGTAGAACGGGGGGCTGTGAGGCCTCCCGCTTTCGTTCACTGATATCAGTAATCCCGCCATCTCCCCGATGACGTTACAATCGGAAGTTCTTCATGAAAAGCATTCTTTCTATCCAGTCACATACGGTTTTCGGACACGCAGGTAACAGCGCGGCGGAGTTCCCTATGCGCCGTATGGGCGCAAACGTTTGGCCGCTGAATACAGTGCAGTTTTCTAATCATACGCAGTACGGACACTGGACCGGCTGCGTGATGCCGGCCGCCCATCTGACCGAAATCGCGCAGGGGATTGCAGAAATTGACCGTCTGAAGGATTGTGATGCGGTACTGAGCGGCTATATCGGTTCACCGGAGCAAGGACAAAGCATTCTTGAGATTGTCCGTCGGGTGAAGGCTGCGAATCCGGACGCCTGGTATTTTTGCGATCCGGTGATGGGACATCCTGAAAAAGGCTGTATTGTGGCGCCGGGCGTTGCTGAGTTCCACTGCAACCAGGCGCTGGTTAACTGCGACATAATCGCCCCAAATCTGCTGGAACTTGAACTACTGAGCGGCCACGCGGTGGCAAGCGTTGACGAAGCCGTCGCCACCGCGCGGGAGCTGATCAGCAAGGGCCCGAAAATTGTGCTGGTGAAACACCTGAGTCGTGCAGGCTATCACAGTGACCGATTTGAAATGCTGTTGGTGACTGCAGATGAAGCCTGGCATATCGACCGTCCGCTGGTTGATTTCGGTGTCCGTCAGCCGGTTGGCGTGGGCGATCTGACCAGTGGTTTATTGCTGGTGAATCTGCTCAAAGGTGAAGCACCAGATAAAGCGCTGGAGCATGTGACCGCTGCTGTTTATGAAGTCATGCTGGCCACGCATGCAATGGGTGAATACGAGCTGCAAATCGTGGCGGCGCAGGACAAAATGGTTAAACCTGAGCATCACTTCCCGGCGGTAAAACTGTAAGCACTGCCTGAACACCTCTTTTCCTGAATACACAAAAACGCCCCGTGCTGTTGCAGCCGGGGCGTTTTTTGTGATCACATCGCGAAAGCGATTATTTCAGGCCTTCAGCCGACAGCGCGGCATCAACAGCCGGACGTGCGGCAACGCGTTCGAGATAAGCATTCAGTTCAGTCAGTGCGCTCAGATCAAATTTCAGCGCTTTGGCCCAGCCCATCACGGTAAACAGGTAAGCATCTGCCACGCTGAAACGCGCACCCAGCAGGAAATGATTGTCTTTCAGGCAGGCATTCACGTAAGCAAATTTTTTGCTCAGTGCTTCGCGGGTTAATGTCTTGAACTCTTCCGGCGTTTTGGGATTAAACAATGGCGAGAAACCTTTATGCAGCTCAGTTGCAATGTAGTTCAGCCATTCCAGCGCGTGATAACGGGCCAGTGTGCCGGCTTCCGGCATCAGCTGGCGGTCTGGTTTCTGGTCTGCCAGATACTGCACGATAGCCACACCTTCGGTCAGAATACTGCCATCATTGAGCAACAGAGTGGGGACCTGCCCCTTTGGATTCACTGCCAGAAAATCATCACCGGTTTCGGTTTTCCGGGTTGCCAGGTCCACTTTCTCAATGCTGAAGTCCAGACCCGCTTCACGCAAGACGATATGGGGGGAAAGGGAACACGCACCGGATTTATAATACAGTTTCATAAACACTCCATTGAAT
Organism: Rahnella perminowiae; assembly: GCF_019049755.1. Taxonomy (GTDB): domain Bacteria; phylum Pseudomonadota; class Gammaproteobacteria; order Enterobacterales; family Enterobacteriaceae; genus Rahnella; species Rahnella perminowiae. Next base: position 8,946 of record NZ_JAFMOS010000595.1, on the reverse strand, counting down.
GGGCAACACATCTCACCCCGCAGTTTCATAGGGACGCAACAGGGCTATATAAAAACTGCTTCTATCCTAGAACCGGCGGGAGCAAAAGTCAGCGTTTTAATTGTGACAGTGCGTCCGGTGATTCATCTTCTGATGAACTCAACCGTCAGTTCTCAGCGCGAGTGCTGATTCAGAAAGTCCCGCACCGCCCGTTCAACATTTTCCGGTGCAGGCAGCATAGGAGAACGCAGTTCGTTATCCATTAACCCGTCCAGTGATAACGCGTATTTGATGGCCGCCGGATTGGGAGCAGAAAACATCAGCCGGATCATCGGCAGTAAGCTAAAGAAGGTTTTACGCGCTGCAGCCATATCCTGCTCTTTGAACTGCTTTATCAGCTGAACAAACTCTTCCGGGAAGATATGTGACGACGCGGCAATCGCCCCTTTACCGCCCAGGCTCAGGGTGGAAAATATCTGTACGTCTTCGCCACACAGCACGTCAAGTTCTCCGTCAGCAATCAGCGAAAGCGTCAGATCTATGCTCCCGCCGCAATCTTTGACGGCTGTAATACGGGGATGTTTGGCCAGCTGGCGGAATGTGTCCAGCTCCATCTGTACGCCGGTACGATAAGGAATATTGTAAAGCACCACCGGCACTGTGGCGTGATCTGCAATTTCCGTAAACCAGGCGACCAGCGCGGCCTGAGAGGGACGAATATAATAGGGCGCGGGGATCAGTAAACCGGCAACCGGACGGCGTAAAATCGCCTCCTGCATTTCACGGATAACGGGCATATGCGTGCCTGATAGTCCCATGATCACCTGACGGGCTGGCACCACCTCCAGCACCGCATCCAGAACCTGCAGTTGTTCTTCTTTGGTGAGCATAGGGGCCTCACCGGTTGTACCACACACCACGACGCCGTCAACGCCCCGTTTGAGCAGCCGGGTGCACAATGATTTCAGCGCAGTAAAATCAATCTCACCCTGATGAAAAGGCGTGACCAGCGGGACCCAGATACCTGAAAACGATGACATGATGTGATTCCTTAAACGGCGTGATTTATCAGCCTCGGATCATGTCAGTAAAACAGGGACGAGCGCCAATTGAATGAATTAATAAGGTGTTTTGAGTTATCTATGGTGCTTATAAATCGTTGAGCCAGATACGGGATAACATGTTCATTTCATCGCTCAGTAAAGTTTTTAACACATCAACTGGCACGGGGCGGGAGAACAGATAGCCCTGGAGATGTGAGCAACCTGCTGATACTAAAAAGGATTTCTGCAACTGGTTTTCGACGCCTTCGGCAATGACGTTGAGATGCATTTTATTACCAAGCTGGGATACGGCAGAAACGATCGCGGCGGTATCATTCACTTCTGTGACATATTGCACAAATGAACGGTCAATTTTCACGCTGTCTACCGAAATATCTTTCAGCAAACTGAGGCTGGAATAACCCGTACCGAAATCATCCAGCGAAACCTTAACCCCAACCTTACGTAATTTAGCGAGATGGCTGAGGCTGGTCTCGTTGGCATTCATGACGGACGTTTCGGTCAGTTCAAGTTCGAGTCGAGAAGGCGGGAAATCTTCCTCAGCCAAAACCGCCAGAATACGCGGCCCGAAATCCTGTTCACCGAGCTGAACGGCTGAAACATTGATCGCCAGATTAAGCCGCTCAAAATTTCTGATATCGCGACATGCCTGACGCAAAACGATTTCACCGAGCTGAATTACCAGCCCGGTTTCTTCGGCCAGAGCGATAAACTGTACCGGCGAGACCTGTCCGAGCACGCCGTGGTTCCAGCGTGCCAGCGCCTCAACGCAAACGACCTTCTCATCACGGCTGCGCAAAATAGGCTGATAAACGCAGGTCAGATCGCCTTCTCTGGCCAGCGACTCCGCCAGCGCTTTCACCATAATGCGTTTACTGACGCTGCTGGCATCAAGTAATTCAGAATAAAACGAAAACATATTTTTGCCGCGCTGCTTGGCTTCCAGCAGCGCCGTATTGCCGCGGCGCATGATCTCGCCGGCGGTAATATTCTCTGCGCCAAACATCACAATGCCGAATGAAATTGTCATCATCGGATTGGCCCGCGTCAGCGTAAACGGCTGGCGCATCATCACCAGTATTTCCAGCGCCAGATTATTGGCCATTTCACTGGTCGGACTATTGCGCAGAATAATCGAGAATTCATCACCACCAATGCGCGAAACCGTTCCGCTGTTGCCGACTTCATTACGCAGACGCTGGCCGAATTCACAGAGAATGGCGTCACCTGCCTGATAGCCATATGTGTCGTTGATGTAATTGAAGTCGTTGAGATTAAGCAGGAAGAGGGCGTGAGGTTCAGGGCGATACATGCGCTGGGCGGCAATCTGGCTAAGCTCCTCACTGAGCGCCGTCCGGTTGGGCAGGCCGGTCAATACGTCATGACGGGCAAGGTAGCGGATCTGCGCTTCTGAGTTGCGCAAAAGCGAAATATCCATAATGGAGGTCAGAATGAAATGCCGTGCCTCCAGCGTAACGCGCGATTTACGCACCAGCACATTGCGGCGGTTACCTGATGGGTCAACCAGCGTTTCTTCGTTGACCGTTTTTTCGCCGGTTTCCAGAACTTCGATATCGCGTTCACGCTGCCGTGCCGCTTGTTCAGGATCCGTAAAAAAAGAAACCTCCTGACCAATCAATTCTTCCCGTGAACGCCCATAAAATTCGCTGGCTTTCTGATTAAGGAATACCAGTTTACGCTCATTATCTTTAAGGACTGTTGCTTCGGGAAGCGCATCAAGAACTGCCTGGCATATCGCAATATCTGTAAGCATGAGTTAAATACCCCGGGCAGAAAATGAGTGTGATGTGGCACTGTATGTTAACCAGTAAACTCATAAGATTGTATTTTCCAATTATTACTCACAATTGGATGAGAATATTACCGTTGTTTTTAAATTTTAAAATTCAATTGGTTATCACGCACTAAGTAAGGTATTCGATATATTATTCGGGTGAATAACGATCAACTTAGTTCAATGCGTTTTTTAGCGACGAATTTTAGCAGTTACAAAGCATGATCTGCCTGAATGAATAAGTGCGGGCTCGCATCCTGTTCAGGTATCACCGGATGCCATACTGATACTGAGCGTTACCAGCATATTATGCTGCGAATTCAGGGCTAACCAACGCTGATAGAAGCGGGCGAAAATGTCGTCAGTTAAGATCCCGCAAAAATTCGCTGAGCAAGTGTGTCAGAAATAAGCAATGAAAGAATATTACAGGTATGCAGGCGGTTATTCTGAACAAGCATAGGGACCGGACAGAGGCACTTTTATCCTATTGAGGAACGACTTTATAAACGGTGAAACGGAGAAATAAAAACAGCCTGGAATGAAGTATCAGAGATGCTTTTTAGTCCCAAATTTTTCATCCCATTCGCGTCGGTAACTGCGGGATTGTTTACGACCTTTCAGCCAGAGGAAAGTACACACCACACAGACGCCCGCTGAGAAAACAATGTTACGCATATCCTGATCATAAAAAATGACCAGCACACAGTCGAGAGCCGCCACAATCGCGAACCATTTATGCATGTGCGACTGCCTGCGGGTTTCTGCATTCATTCTTTTTAGCTGGCGTCCCTCATCCAGGACTTTTCTTTTTACCATCGCACGCCCCCGGTCTGAGTTGAGCCAATAATGTGACTGACAATTAATTAAGAATAGCAAACAGAAAACGGATTTCTGCTGCGTAATATTAACTGATCCCGGAATTATTATCGCGAACAACATGTCAGTCTGATTCGTCAAATAGCACGGTTTACTGGCTGTTTTTGCACACTTTTAGAACGCCAGCACCCACTCAAAAATAGATTTTTTTTGGTGTAAAAGTATTACCAATTGCTGCTGAGGATTGATTTCACAGCCTGTAGTGGATTATCGTTTCGGAATTATCTTAATTTTCGGTGAGAAAATGGGCGATTCATCATCACGAAAGATCGTTGATAGTGCGAACATTTATCAGGATTTCGATACCCGTTTTTACGAATGGGAAGACGGAATGTCCAGCGCAGGTTTCAAACTTGAACTGCCCGATCGCCACCGGGAAGAGTTTGACTGGGGAGTCACCGGCTACAATTTCGGTCGGGTGATTGGCGGTGTGCTGACTGTCAGTGAGCATGATATCAACCGTCAGTACGGCAATCTGTTCTCAATGCCTGATCATATCGTCATTTTCATTGTGATCGTCGGCGGGATGGCGTGTCAGTGCTTTGGCGAGCGGTTCATGCTGAATCAGGGGGATATTCTGATCCAGGATATGTCCCAGCCGATTAAAATCCATGTATATCCGGGCGAGCAGAAACCGCGTCTCGGTTCATATCAATACATTATTATGCCCAAGCACAGCCTGCATTTTAATGTTGATATCGCCTCGTTACACGGGAAGCGCATTCCTGCCGCCTCTCCGGTGAACATTATTCTGCGCAACCATTTTGCGACGATGGTGCAGGTTTTTGATCAGATGACTGAACAGGAAGTGCTGAGCACCGGCGAGGGCGCGGCGTCGGTATTCCTGCAAACCCTGCACCTGGTGGCGGGGAAAAAGGTGGAACATCCGTTTGAGCAAAGTGCACGTCTTGAGCGCATTTGTCTGTATATCGAAAAGCATCTCGGCAAACCGATCAGTATTGATATTCTGTGCAAAAATTTTGCTATTTCGCGCTCCGGGTTATATCGCCTGTTTGAACCGCTTGGTGGTATCGCGCAGTTTATTCGCAGCCGTCGGTTATTGCTGGCGAAGCGACTCCTGCGTACCTCTTCTATGTCTGATCAAAGTCTGGCTGCTATTGCGAGACAGTGTGGCCTGGAACTTAGCGCCTTACGTCGCTATTTCCATGAATTCTATGGCGCAACGCCTTCCGAAATGCGGGAGAAATTCCGCCGTGATGCTGAACAACTCGGGCAGATAGATGCCACCCATGTGAATTGGGTGGCTTCGCTTTAATGATCTGATTTGCCAATAATTGCTCAGAAAGTGTTAAATATTTACGTGTTTAGTGATCTGTCACTATTCTGATTTTTTCCTCCGCAGGGCGGAATCAGAGCCGTTTTTCCAGCCAAACGCGTAGACTCGGTGGAATAGTCATCAATAATCTTTGAGAGTGCATTATGTTATTCCCTCAACCGGCAGTTGATGAACCGGCTCGTCTTGCCATACTGGCTTCCCTGGGCATCCTGGATTCTCCCGGAATTGAGGAGATTGACCGTATTACCCGGATGGCTGCCCGGCAGTTTCAGGCTAAGGCTGTTGTAGTTTCATTGATTGACGCGGACCGGCAGTGGTTCCTTTCACACACCGGCGTTGACATTAAACAGTCTCACCGTGATATCTCATTTTGCGGTCATACCATTCTCGAATCCGGCCCGCTGATTGTCAGGGATGCCCGGCTCGATTTGCGCTTCCACGATAATCCGCTGGTCACCGGTAATCCCCATATCGTGTTTTATGCCGGTTGCGCCCTGCATTCGAAAGAAGGGGTGGCGCTGGGGGCATTATGTCTGGTTGATGACCGCCCCAGGGAATGGTGTGAGGAAGATCAGCAAACTTTGCTGGATATGACAGCGCTGGTTCAAAGTTATATTTTGCACCTCGAAAACCGGCAGTATACGGCGCGGGTAGAAGACAATCTGGCGAAAAGTGAAGCTTTGTTTGAACAGACATTTGCTCACGCTGCCGTCGGGTTCTCCTTAGTCGGACTCGACTGGCGCTGGCTGCGCATCAATCCGCAGGTATGTAATATGCTGGGATATGCCGAACATCAGTTGCGTGATTGTCTGTTGCAGGACGTGACCCATTGCGATGATCTTTATGCCGAAAACGTGCTGATTCCCCGTCTGCTTTCCGGTGAAATCAACAGCTTCAGCGTAGAAAAACTTTTACAGCGGGCGAACGGCAGTACGCTCTGGGTGACGCTGACGGCCTCACTGGTGCGTAATGTGACCGGCGAAGCCCATCACTACATTGTTGTTATCAGTGACATTACTGAGCGTAAACATATCGAACAGGCGCTGTATTCGCTGCAGGAGGATCTGGAACGCCGTGTGGCTGACCGCACGCATGAGTTACAGGTGACAATGGAACAGCTCCATCAGGAAATTGCGCGGCGTCTGACCCGTGAACAGGAGCTGACGGAAAGCAAAAAACGCCTCAGGGCCATCACTGATAATATCCCCGCGCTGATTTGCCATGTTGATGCGAATGAGCAATACACGTTTGTGAATCATTTCCACGCCAACTGGTATGGCGTCGAAGAGACACAGGTCTGCGGGAAGCAGGTCAGGGAGGTCGTGGGAGAGCACAGTTATGACAAGATTAAACCCTATATTCATCAGGTGTTGCAGGGCATGACGGTGAGTTACGAAATCGAATTGCCGGATTATTACCGCCATGGCAAAGGCGGCGTTTTGCATACCACGCTGATCCCTTGCGACGATATCCGTAATGGTTATTACGGCCTTTCAACCGATATCAGCGAAATAAAAGCGCTGCAGGCTCAGCTGGAATTTGAAGCAAATCACGACCCGCTGACCGGATTACCGAACCGGCGCGCCTTCCAGCAATCATTGAGTTATACCGCCGGACATCAGGAAAAAGCAGAAACCGACATCGCATTGCTCTTTTTGGATATTGATAATTTTAAAGTCTATAACGACACCTACGGGCACGAATTTGGTGATTTGATCCTGAAGTTTTTCGGTCATACCTTACGCGATAATCTGCGTTCGCAAGATATTGTGGCACGTCTGGCGGGAGATGAATTTACCGTTTTGCTGAGTCAGTTGAACAATACTGAAAATGATGTCAGCCGCATTTGCGTCAGTCTGATGAATGCATTGCACTCAATCGAGCATGTCGCAGGCGTCCCGGTGGCATTGTCTGCCAGTATCGGTGTGGCGATAGGCCGCGCACGCCAGCCTTTGCTGCCGGATACGCTGATGGCGCGGGCCGATGCCGCGATGTACCGCGCAAAACAAAGTGGGAAAGGGCGATATTATTTAGGGTAAAAGTCTGTACAGATCGGCGTTTCTTAGGTTTGGATGATTATGTTGCAAAAACGCCTCCCGGAGGAGGCGTTGATAAACTATCGGCAGAGGCTTCTGTGTTTACTGAGCAGAAGCCAGTTCAGGTTGCTTCTCGTCAGTTTCGCGATCCAGCGTCATGCGGTGCAGTTTAGATGCAGTCACCAGCATCAGCACAGCAATCACAGCTGTTGCAATACCAATCTGCAGGAAGACGTGACTGTAAATGGCCAGTGAGGCATGGGCGTCATCAATGTCAGAAGGCACGGCTGTCAGGTTGGCAACATATCCTGCGATAATCGCCGCGGCTGCGGTGGTCAGGAACCAGGCACCCATGATGAAACCCATCAGACGCTGTGGAACCAGCTGAGCCACCATCGCCAGACCCAGGCCGGAAATCATCAGCTCGCCAATACTTTGCAGCGCGTAGCTCAGTACCAGCCAGTTTACTGACACGATGCCTTGCTCATTCGCCAGGCTCGCACCCCACGGCAGCACCAGGAACGCACCGGAACATAACACCATACCCATCGCAAACTTGTGTGGCATTGGCATGCGGTCGCCGACCTTGGTGTAGATAGCTGCGAGAACCGGGCTGGCCACCATGATCCAGAATGGATTCAGCGCCTGGAACTGCTCAGGCTGGAAGCTGATACCCAGCAGGTCGTGACCTACGTTGTGGATAGCGAAGAAGTTCAGCGAAGTTGGCATCTGGCTGTACAGCACAAAGAACACCACCGCTTCCATCATCAGCAGGAACGCCACAATCATCTTCCGGCGAGCAATGCCTTGCATTGAGAAGGTTTCTTTTGCAAAGACAATAATGATACCCACGGAAACCACACCCAGAACCATACGTGCAATGGTTTGGTTATGCAGTAACCAGCTTGACAGGAATACCAGCGCCACGACCCCGGCCAGCACCATCAACAGTTTCTTGAACTGCAGCGGCGCGAAGTCTGGTTTCGAACCCTGACGTTTGACCCATTTGCGGCAGAACAGGAAGTTCACAATAGTGATCAACATACCCACCACGCTCAGGGAGAACGCGACGCTCCAGCCATACTTTGCAGCCAGCCACGGTGTTGCCAGCATGGAGAAGAATGAACCAATGTTCACCGACATGTAATACATGGTGAATGCGCCATCAAGACGCGGATCATCTTTTTCGTAGCAGGTAGAAAGCAATGAGGATGGATTTGCTTTAAACAAGCCACTGCCGACGGCGATAGTCGCCATACCCAGATAGACCCAGAAGATTTCGTGCCCGGAATAGGCAACGAATGAATAACCTAACGCCAGAACAATCGCGCCAAGCACGATCACGCGTTTTGAGCCCAGCACTTTATCACCCAGCCAGCCGCCGATAGCCACAAAGCCATACACAAGCGCACTGAATGAGGAGAACAGGGTGATGGAGTCGGCTTCACTCAGGCCAAGCATTTTGACCAGGTAAACCGCCATGATCCCTTGCAGGCCGTAGTAACCGAAACGTTCCCATAATTCGATGGAGAAGATCAGGTAAAACGCTTTTGGCTGTTTGAAGGCGTTAAGACTCACGCTTTCATTGTTTGGTGTTTTGTTTGCAGTTGACACTCGTACCTCTGTTTATTCCTTCCGGCCATAGAGGGCGGAAACGCATAAGTGGCGCGAAATAAGCACCCTTTGCATTGTTATAAGATGGGATGACGGCAAGTAATGTTCACTATCTTCGTAAATGTGGCAAGGAGTTTGACATATGCTGTTACATTTAACTTATCCGGCGTGATTAATCTGTATTCGAAATGTTATGCAGAATTAATGTTTATGTTTTCTAAATAGGCAATATGAATATGTTGTATGAATTATAGTCTCTGTTTTTACATTGTCATTGTTTTACGA
>NZ_JAFMOS010000118.1 GCF_019049755.1 Rahnella perminowiae | reverse complement strand
ATCCTGGAGTTTGTAACGCCGGCTCCATTTTTCGTAATCGGTATCTCCACCAAAGAATCTCAATGAGGTTTTCTCGAACATGTGATTTATAAAAATCCTCGGAAAGAAATCCGTTTTTATATGAAGATCACCCCTGGATTCCTTCGCTTTACCGGTACCATAACCATCGCTAAATCCATAATCATCAAAATCGAAGATATAATTAGTAGCGAAAACCTCTTTTCCCTTTACCAGGGGATTGCCATCAGCGATCTTAAAACTGACTTTAATGGAATTAAGCTGCCACAAGCATGGCCCGCCGCCATCAATGGCGATATGTGTCCGCCAGATATTGCTGCTTCCTTGCTGACCGAATGGCTTCTCGAAATCGTTATAACCGGGAATATCATGAGGCTCATTACTCGAGTTATAACGCACTGTTTTACACTTATCTGAACGGTAAAGAACTTCCATTGGTAAAAGCACGGTATCTGCCGGAAGCGTGAAGACCACGTCGACCCACTTTGCGTTCTGAGGTGGAGACAAAGTGCGGTCGGGAGTGTTATCACAGCCATAAAGCAGCACGATAAAGGATATAACCGCATAATTCTTATTTAGAAAATTCAACTTCTTCCTCCTTGAGTATGTGAAACGAAAGAATCCCTTTCTATTTCATCGATAGCAGCTTTTCATAATCAGGTTTTGTATACAAAGCTTTTTGCTTACTACTATCAGGATAAGTCACAATTATATTTCCTGGAGATTTATTTGGTCCCTCAAGTATAACTACTCGATTAAAATGTACGACAGGGTTTATAACGAT
>NZ_JAFMOS010000119.1 GCF_019049755.1 Rahnella perminowiae | reverse complement strand
TAATTAAATATCCTGAGGTAGAGGTATTCTATTGGTTGCGTGAAGGTGATAATACAACAACCGAAGAATTACGCAGAGTATTAGATGAACATGGTCTCAAATTTAAAAATGAAATAACGCAGCTCTGTGAATGTCCGGATTACAGCGTGCTGGCAGCAATGATCGAAGAGTCAGGTAATCAATGGCAATATAGCCGTTTAATTATTATTGCCGATCTCTACAATGATGAAACGGTGAACAGCATGGAAAGTGCCACAGCCTTATTTATTTGCAAAGAATATCCGGTGAATGAAAAGCCCAAACCTGTTTATCTTTACCAGCCTTTAACCGGCGACGCTGATCTTGCTGATTCGGTACCTGTGTATCTGGCAGGTGAACAAACAACTGCCCCCAAAATACTTTGGCATACCGGATTAGCACAGACAGAAAAATATCCACTTCTGAATGCATTGAACGAATGCAAAGTGGCAGCGGAAAGAATCGATCTTGAACTGGCTTTTGGTGAATATACCGCAGGTTACAGGTGGCTTGCACTGGCAGTGGCTTCTGATGCTGCGAGGTATGGGCAAGGAGCACAACTTATTGCTGCATCAGAAAAGGGTAAAGCTGCTTTAACGGTATTATCGGCGACACAGCCTTCAGCGTTAAAACTCCCCGAAGGGGATTATGTTGCTATGCCGCTTTTGTGGTCTTTTCCGGCCCTTGTGATGTCAATAGTCGCTTTTGTTTTTAGCTGGGGGGTTTATTTCGGCGTGCCAGAGGGATGGTCAGTCATCATATTTATCGCGATAATGTTTTTAATTACCCCGGTAT
>NZ_JAFMOS010000120.1 GCF_019049755.1 Rahnella perminowiae | reverse complement strand
CCTCTATAACACTCGGGTCTGTCGTCAATGGGATCGCGTTATCAATACTCGCAACACGCTGCTCGGTAAGGGCTATTGCGCGGCCACCTTTGGCATTCAGAAAGTTGCGGATCGTGTCGCGCCTGGCTCGTTTAAGTTGTTGCAGACTGGGCCATCGTATAATCAGTTCACACAACAGTAAGCTACCCCGATGTGAGAACCACTCCAGGGGCTGAGGATAATACTGTTTAAGCGTGTTGATTATACGGTTCACAAAACGGCGTTTATCTTCAACCAACTGACGACGCTGCTCAACCAGTTGCTGGAGTAACCGGATATTCGCATTGTCGGGTTCAATGGCTTTTATCTTTTGGGGATAACGCAGCATTAACTCTAATGCCAGCTCTGCATCCTGCGGGTCATCTTTAGCGCCGCTGGGAGAGAAGGCTTGCCGGTAACGAGCCAGTGACAAAGCGTGGACGGGGAAAACGGTGATAAAGGGATATTTTTGAAGAGCATATACCACGGGTCCCTTCTTCAGCTCGAGAGCTATGGCGATTCTACCTTTTACCTTCTGGTGTAACTCAGTAAGCCAGGCATCAAGCGCTTCTGCTGTATGTTCAATCACATGGAATACGCGTTCGCCGTTTTTAAACTGAACACAGACATCGTGTTTTTTATCTGCCCAGTCCAGACCAACGTGCGCAGCAAATTGATTAGTCACAGTCATCACCAACTCCTTTTTATCGGGGATTGGTATGCATTCCACGCTCTTCGAAAGAAATATAGCCAGCAGTTTATCTGCATGCCCTGAGTATTCGTTAGCGAACGTGGAGCACCTA
>NZ_JAFMOS010000121.1 GCF_019049755.1 Rahnella perminowiae | reverse complement strand
AGAAAGAGTCATCTTATACGCTGGCCAACTGGTTCCAAAGAGTATTTTATGATTAAACCCACATTTGAATGTGTTCTTCAGGTGTGATATCCACAACGAGTTGCTACCCAGATTAGCAAAGCCGCTACAATCTAGATAAACATTTTCTCGGTAAACTGCCAAATAAGAACTTTCATGGAAATTATAGATTGCACCGTGGCCAAGGATGAAATTGACTCCTCGAAAACACCGTGCAGCTTCATCAATTAATACCGGGTTACCGAAGCTGTAATTGAGATCTTGCCAACCTGGCCCAGAATGACTAAGAACAGGAAGCCCATAAGCTTCACAGATTTCATAATAGGGAAACAGCCTCTTATCTGATGGAGAAAAACCACAAAGAGGGTAGACTTTCAGGCCATGTACACTCCCTGATTTTACCTTATTATGAAAAAGTGTAATACCATCACTGCCATAACGTGGATCAATTCCAGCAAATACATGGAAGCGCCCGGGATAACGAGCACAAATTTTTTCATGCAGCTCAATTGACTCTTCCGGCGTCAGTACCGAGGGGTAAAGATATGAAAAATCTGGAGCGATTAGTATCCCCTGATGAATACCACTATGACCCATCTCACTGACTAGGTGGTCACCATTATGATCCTGATAATAAGATTTTAGCTTATCTAAGAGTTTGTTAATTTCAATCCTGTCGCCTAGTGCTTGCATTTTATTTTGTAGATTCACTGCTTGATCATAAAGAAATTTTTCAGGTACAAGTTTATCGGAGGCAACATTAATATGCGTATCTATCACCGTATATGGCATAGTGGCACCCTGTAT
>NZ_JAFMOS010000122.1 GCF_019049755.1 Rahnella perminowiae | reverse complement strand
CCAGCATGAACAATCATATATTTCCTGTGATTGGACACTTGCCGGTAGCTGAACTGAAACCTCGTCACTTTATCGACCTGCTGAAAGGCATTGAGCAAAAAGGTCTGCTGGAAGTCGCAGCACGTACGCGGCAGCATATGTGCAACATCATGCGTCATGCCGTACATAATGAGTTGATAGAGCAGAATCCGGCTGCCAATCTGGACGGTATAATCGCCCCTCCGGTTAAACGCCACTACCCTGCCCTTCCCTTGGAACAACTACCAGAACTGTTAACCCGTATTAAGGACTACAAGCAAGGACGAGAGTTAACCCGCCTGGCAGTATCACTCACCCTGCACCTATTCATCCGTTCCAGCGAACTGCGTTTCGCCCGTTGGTCTGAGATCGATTTCAAAAATAGAATCTGGACCATTCCTGCCACTCGCGAGTCCATCCCCGGTGTCCGCTACTCTGGGCGTGGTGCAAAAATGCGCACTCCACATATCGTTCCACTCTCCCGTCAGTCCATTGCTATTCTGAAACAGATACGGGAAATATCCGGGCATCAGGTGCTGGTATTCCCCGGCGATCATAATCCGTATAAACCGATGTGCGAAAACACGGTCAATAAGGCGCTACGCCTGATGGGCTATGACACAAAAGATGAAATCTGCGGCCACGGATTTAGGGCAATGGCCTGTAGTGCCCTGATGGAGTCTGGCCTATGGGCGCAAGATGCGGTTGAACGGCAGATGAGTCACCAGGAGCGTAACAGCGTTCGAGCGGCTTACATCCATAAAGCAGAATATCTCGATGCCCGTAAAGCGATGATGCAATGGTGGTCGGATTATCTGGATATGT
>NZ_JAFMOS010000123.1 GCF_019049755.1 Rahnella perminowiae | reverse complement strand
GCAGCGGTACTGATTCGTACAGATCACCTTGTACACCCCAAACGCCCCATCCCTTAAAGTTAGTGCAATAATTCAGTATCAAATATACCTGATACGATAATCTTCGGGCAATACTTCATTATATCCTTTAGTAGTACAGGAAAGCAGTTTCTGTAGAATTGAGTACTGAAATAGGTTTCATTGATCTTAACCGCCTCATAAAATTTAATTATATCCGCTTTCAGATTATCAATGCCAAGACAATTGAGAAAAAGAGTATTACTACCGTGGGAAAGCAATTTCAGTGCTGGATTACTCAGCCCCTCAGAGATCAGTAGCTTTAGATATGGCATTGATTGTATAAGTATCTGAATGTATGCGTCATGCTTCAAAATAAATGCAGTACTTGCGTCAATACTTAGAGAACAAAACAGTTTGCTATCAATGAAAAACCCTTCATTGAAGGTAATAAAGTGTATTATATCAATAGACAAAGGATTGAGTACATTAAAACCGTTTTCTCGGAATGTAGTAAGTAGTTCTACCCCTAACAACTTCTGTTCTGTGCTCATTATAGGTTGTGCAAAGTATTGAGTAATCATCGCCGTGTATCCTGACTTTTAATGTACTGATATTTTATTAGACCAGGTACGTCAGCTACAAACTAATGCGACTACAAAACACCCTATTTTTACTTTGCGTAGGAATCCCACGAACTTTCTAGTTCGGAGCTGACTGGTCTGGGCAGTGAACTTATGGCAACCTTAAGAGTAGTAACTTAGCGTAGGTAGCAATAACAGATTAAACAGGCTGCTACCCTCGACCTTTATGAATCCGATTTCATTGAACTCAGGCAGTGCATATG
>NZ_JAFMOS010000124.1 GCF_019049755.1 Rahnella perminowiae | reverse complement strand
CAGTAGAATTGGGGCTAAGTTTAAAGAAAAGTTTGAAATTTTAAATGATTTATCGGAACGTTTGGATCTTTTTATTTGTGGCCATAGTCTTGGCGGGGCATTAGCGCTAATAAATTCGGCATTTCTTAAAGATTACAACCCTGTTTTTTACAGTTATGGAATGCCGCGCACCTTTACCAGAGATTCCATAGCACTATTATCAGATCTCATTCACTTTCGACATGTCAATGACAACGATCCCGTCCCTGCCGTGCCACCAGAAGCAAACGTGGATAATTACTTATACGAACTGTGGGGACCTGTCGGTGGCGTTCTGGGGGGACTATGGTCTTCCCTTATTGAATTACCAGCCTGGCAAATAAAGCAATGGGGCGATTGCTTCTGGCACCACGGTAACCCTGTTGTATTTCTTACAACCACGCAGAGCAGGGAATGGAAAGATTGCAAAAGAACTTATCCTGTAGCTGCCGGTTGCATAACATTAAAAAGCCGAATGCCAGTAAAAACCAAACTCTATCTGGTGCCAGCACTGGCCGAAAAGGTCGCTCAGGAAGCAGGGCAAGATCAGAAAGGATTTATCAACTCCCTCACACAAGAAGATTTAGCGAAGTACTTCCCTGAGGGGAAAAACCCCAACAGGGGTGCAGACCTCACCTTTGGTGATCATTTTATGACCGCCTATATGCCCTATATCAATAATAAACTTCTTGAGTTAATAGATGACAAAGGTCTGAGTAAGGATAAGCATTTCACAGAGCACAAAGAGAATGTCAAAAAATTTGTAGAACAAATGTCAGAAGACAGTTTTGAAATTCCAAAAAATGAGTCTGAAAGAAACATCAACTTCC
>NZ_JAFMOS010000125.1 GCF_019049755.1 Rahnella perminowiae | reverse complement strand
TCTCTATAGGATCTTATTATTGGATCTGGCCTGTGGAAAAGTGGATAAAAAAGAAAGTGAGTTAAAATTTAACGGGAGGAGGAGGGCGGCTCATCTTCAGATAATCAGGTGTCTGACCTTAAGCTATGATGCGCACTGCTGATCTGGAAGCAGTGCGCATCGTTGGCAATGATGTACCTGTCAGAGGTGAGGCATAAATTCGGCCAGCCGGTGTTTTTGTTTTCTTCGTTCGTCAAGATTAGAGGGACTTAACCAAAGCTCCATAGCCTGTCTGATGCCATCCCATTCAGAGTCGATGATAGAATACCAGCGGACATCACGGCTGTGCCCCTTTGAAACCTGTGTTTGTCTGAGAGTACCTTCATAGGTAAATCCGAGTCTTTCTGCCGCACTGATCGCTGCCTCATGCAGGCTGTCACATTTCCATCCACACCGGCGATACCGTAATGTTTCCAGTACATAATAGAGCAATAGGAATATGGCCTCAGTACTGCAAAAGGTGCGTTTCATCAGCGGTGACCAGTTAATCCAGCCTATCTCTACAGAACCGTTATCAGGATCCATTCGCTGTAGGGCAAGAAATCCAACAGCTTTACCTGTAGATATATTGATTACTGCGTAAAAAATGGGATCCTTGCTTGCGGCAAGAGAAGCGATGTAGTAATCGCACTGTTTGATAGTGACGGGGCGTTTAATATGAAAGTACGTCCAGTCACGCTCATCATCAATACTGTGCCAGGCATCGAATAAGTCCCGGCTATGCTTAACGTCAATTGGCTCAAGATAGCAATATTTTCCTCTGAGGATAACTTTTTGAGGAAGCGCATGTGGCTGCCAGTCGGGTAATTCTTTACCCAATGTC
>NZ_JAFMOS010000126.1 GCF_019049755.1 Rahnella perminowiae | reverse complement strand
CCCTGTGTCAATCCATGACTGAATCAGGAAAGGTATATTTTCTGAATTATTTGTCAGAGGGAGTGATGCCTCTTTTTTATCCGCATCATAAATGATTCGTGTTCTGCCAACAATGATACCGCCAGCGTAACACAGCTGACAGCCAAGCAAATAAATAAGGAGAATGTTTATTGATAATCTAATTATTTTAGGCATGTCATCGCATCCTGCAATTAACAACAATTATTTGTCATAACATAAAACAGGCAGGCTGATATGCCTGCCTGAACGGGGGGTGGAAATTAACGGTAATCTAACGTGACATTAACAACAGCATCGGCCAGACCAGCAGTGATCGCCGTAGCAGCAGCAAAAGACTCATAATAGGCCATCAGATTCACATTCATGACGTCGCCTTCAATGTTATAAGTCAATGTCGGTAGTGTGTTGATTTCCAAAGGTGTGCTTGGTGTTTTTGCATCTACGATACGGATGCCGACCCCTGTCGCAGAGGTGCCATCTTTGAATTCATCCGCAATCTGAATCAGATTCGGGTGATCGGGTACAGTAGGTGCTTCCAGCCAGATACGGAAATGATCTGTTTCCTCACTGCCATCTTCTGCATAGGGGCAATTCGTTAATGGAATAGTGAAAGGTATTTTTGGTGAAGGATCGCCGACACTCACAAATTGGGCAGCTGAATAAGTCCCTAGTGGAACATCAATATCCTGATAGCCATTTATGATACACGCCTGAGTGATTATTTCGCCGTGAAAGTTAATAGCGCCATCAGTCGCATAGCTATTGACTGCCATAGCCATAAATATCCCACCCGCTAAGAGTTTGAGCTTAGTTTTCATTTTGCATCCATTCTGAAATAAAAAGTGAAGGTTAACAAAAGAT
>NZ_JAFMOS010000127.1 GCF_019049755.1 Rahnella perminowiae | reverse complement strand
GGGATTTTCACCGTATTATTCCCATAAAAAAAGGTAACCTTGCGGTCACCCCTTTCTGTACATTACTGACATTTCCCCGTTACGGGAGCGTTGTTATTCGCCTTCGTCAGAAACCTCTTCATCCAGCACTTCCGGTGGGATTTCGCTGAACCAGGTGTTCAGTTTGTCACTCAGTTTATCCACGCCCATTTTCTTTGGTGACGAGAACGCTTCCACCTGAATATCGCCCATGAATTCTTTCACCGCTTCACGAACCATTTTGATCTGCGCCTGACGTGCGCCTGAAGCCAGTTTGTCTGCTTTAGTGAGCAGCAACATGACCGGCGTACCTACGTCAACAGCCCACTGAATCATTTGGTGATCGAGATCTTTCAGCGGGTGGCGGATATCCATCAGCACAACCAGACCTTTCAGGGAGTTACGCATTTGCAGATATTCGCCCAGAGCACGCTGCCATTTGCGCTTCATTTCTTCCGGGACTTCTGCGTAGCCATAGCCCGGTAAGTCGACCAGACGAATGCCCGGTTTCACTTCAAAGAGATTGATAAGCTGGGTACGTCCCGGTGTTTTACTGGTACGTGCGAGGCTTTTCTGCTGAGTCAGGGTATTCAGCGCACTGGATTTGCCGGCGTTTGAACGACCAGCAAATGCGACTTCAATGCCTGCGTCAGATGGCAAATGCCGGATATCCGGGGCACTCATGACGAAATGGGTCATATGATAGTTGTAAATTTGGCTGGTCAAAACGTGCGTCTCCGTGAGGCATGAGTATCTGGCTGGCGATTATAACTGCAACTGCGCCGGGATGTGTTCGTGTTTTTAAAATCCGAATGATGAGGCGAAGGGACCACAGAGATGAAGGCGGGGGAAAATTGCCTTCATGATGTAAGAC
>NZ_JAFMOS010000596.1 GCF_019049755.1 Rahnella perminowiae | reverse complement strand
ACGCAGGGGCGGGCGATTGAGCAGGATTTGCCGCAGGCATTGCGTCCGGAAAGCTTCGACCATTACATGGCGGACATGGAGCGGCTGGTTGACCGCTATCACGACCCTGAACCGGCATCGCTGCGCCGCGTGGTGATGGCACCGACCACGTTGTTGCATTCGGCACCCGGTGCGCAGTTGCGCGAAATGGCGAAACTGGCACGCCGTTTAGGTATCCGGCTGCACAGTCATTTGTCAGAAACCGTGGATTATCTCGATGCGGCACGCGAGAAATTCAACATGACGCCGGTACAGTTTTGCGCGGAACATGACTGGCTGGGCGATGACGTGTGGTTCGCGCATCTGGTGAAGTTATTGCCGCAGGAGATTACGCTGCTGGGACAAACCCGCACCGGAATTGCGCATTGTCCGCAAAGCAACGGGCGTCTGGGCAGCGGCATTGCTGACCTGCTGGCGCTGGAACAGGCGGGTGTTCCGGTTTCGCTGGGGGTGGACGGCGCGGCATCAAACGAGGCCGCGGATATGCAAAGTGAAGCACATGCTGCGTGGCTTTTACAGCGCGCCAGAAAAGGCATGCTGGCGAAACCGCGCTATGACGGCGGAACGTTTGAGGGGGGCGGTGACGCCGCTTCCATTGAAGACGTGGTGCGCTGGGGCAGCGCGGGCGGGGCACAAATCCTCGGACTGCAACGGAGCGGCACCGTGCAGGTGGGCATGCAGGCTGATATCGCCATTTACCGGCTGGATGACCCGCGTTACTTCGGCCTGCATGACATGGCCATCGGGCCGGTGGCCTGCGGCGGCCGGGCGTCCCTTAAGGCGCTGATGGTCAACGGCCACGTTATCGTCGAAAACGATGTCATCCCCGGGCTTGACCTGGAGGCAATGCGTCATGAGGCCATGTCTGCCGTTCGTATCCTGCAACAGCGTGCTGCGGGCTAACCTTATTGATTCAGAAGGATAAAAATCATGACACAATCCACATCAACATCAGGCTATGCCTTACAGGAACTGGAAAAAGAAGCGGGAATGGGCGCGATGGGCGAAGAGACGTTTGCCCGTGAAGTTCGCTGCATTGATCTTGCAGATTTCGAAAACCGGAAAAGCGAAATTGCCGATGAACTCTGGCTGGCCGCCGTGGAAATCGGTTTCTTTCAGGTGAGTAATCACGGTATCGCACTGGACGATATCCGCCAGGCATTCAGCATGACAGAGGATTTTTTTGCGCTGCCTGAGGACGTGAAAGCTCAGTATCCTCTGGCGCGTAACGCCGGTTGGGAAAATAAATCGCAGGTGCGTCCGTCAACCAAAACGCCGGATCAAAAGGAATCTTATCAGATTACCCGGCCGCTGATGGCTTCGCTGTGGCCAGACGAACAGGAACTGCCTGCGTTTAAACATACCATGCTGAGTTTTGAATCACAGTGCTGGCAACTGGGCATGAAATTGCTGTCTTGTTTTGCGCTGAGGCTGGGTTTCCCGGAGCACTTTTTCGAACAGGCACACGATCCTTATCAGCCAACCTATCAGAGTACACTGCGCATGCTGCATTACTACGCTACTGAACAATCAGAGCAGGGGATGTGGCGTGCCGGTGCGCACACCGATTTCGACTGCCTGACGCTGCTCTTCCAGCGTCCCGGTCAGGGCGGCTTGCAGGTGTGTCCGGGCAAGGATCGCGAAAGCCAGCAGTGGACCAGTATCGAACCGCGTGAAGACGTGATCACCTGCAATATCGGCGATATGCTGATGCGCTGGAGCGACGATCAGTTGCCGTCAAATTTCCACCGGGTCAGAAGTCCGCTGCCCGGTGAATATCAGGGCGCGCGCTACAGCCTGGCGTTTTTCTGCCAGGCCAACAAAGATGTCGAAATTCTGGGGCCGCAGGCCAAATATCCGGCCATCAGCGCTGAAGATTATCTGCAACAGCGTATTCAGGCCAATTTCGCGAAGGGATAAAGGCATATAAAAGCAATAAGCCCGCCTGGTGTGCTCCGGCGGGCTTTTTTATTGGGCAAAGTTCAACAACCGATCGCCGGTCAGGCAGTGGTATTGATATTGCGTCCGATCGCCGGGTTAGCAGGCAACTGCGGGATCGAATCAATCATACTGGCTACTGCCGTCTGCTGAGTATCCAGTGACTTTTTCAGCAGGATATTGTTCACCTGATTACTGGTATCCAGGCTATTGAGGCTGGTTGCCAGCGATGCAATTTGCGATACATCCATTTTGCTCTCCTGTTCGGTACAACATAAAAGGAACTGATCCGGGCGTAGAACTGAAAAGGTATCGGCAATTTCCGGCATAACTTGAGAGGAAAATAAGACTGACGCCGCCACCGAAAGAACCGCCGACGTCCGGCCGGAAGATGAAAAGGTGCTGTAACCTGTATAGCCTCAGGAATTACGGTTATAATCCCCCGCATTATTCAACCGGTTTAGAAACGAAAATGACAAAACTCTCCTTACAAGAACAACTGCTGAAAGCGGGATTAGTGACCAGTAAAAAAATGGCCAAAGTCCAGAGAACGGCGAAAAAATCACGTGTTCAGGCGCGTGAGGCAAGAGAAGCGGTGGAAGAAAATAAAAAAGCGCAGATGGAGCGTGATAAGCAACTGAGCGAACAACAAAAACAGGCCGCGTTATCGAAAGAATATAAAGCTCAGGTGAAGCAACTGATTGAAATGAATAAAATTCTCATTCCAAAAGGGAATATAGATTTTAACTTTACCGATAATAACCTGATTAAAAAAATGGTGGTGGATAAGGCCACGCAGTCTCAGCTGATTAGCGGCCGTCTCGCCATCGCGCGTCTGGTTGCTGATGGCAGCGGCGAGAGTCAGTACGCCATTATTCCTGCCAGCGTGGCGGATAAGATTGCCCAGCGCGATGCCAGCAGTATTGTATTAAACAGTGCGCTGAGTCAGGAAGAGCAGGATGAAGAAGATCCTTATGCTGATTTCAAAGTGCCTGATGATTTGATGTGGTAGTTTCGTTTTCCCCGGCAGTTCAAAAAGGATCACATCGGTAACTGGGACAAGATGGATAATTACAATCAGCTACTGGCATTCATATGGGCCTATGAATACGGCAACTTTTCTGCCGCTGCGCGGGCAAACGGGCTGACCCCTTCAGCGATGAGCAAACTCATCAGACGGCTGGAGACCCGGTTGCAGGTCAGACTTTTCTTTCGTGGAACGAGGACGTTAACACTGACAGAAGAGGGGCAGGTTTATCTGAAGAGTGCCCGCGCCGTGGTGGATGCAATGGCCGAGGCGGACTCGCTGGCTGAGAACATGCCAAACCGTATCCGCGGGCAACTTAAAATCCGGACCATGAATACCTTTGCCCGCTATCAGATACTGCCGTGGTTGCCTGCTTTTATAGAGGCTTACCCGGCTTTACGCGTAGATATTGAAACGGGGCCGGTTTACCGTGACGACTTTGATAAAGGTCTGGATCTGGCCATATATGGGGGAGTGCTGGCCAGTTCTTCCCGCATTGCCCGTCGTATCGGTGAGAGCCAGTGGGTTACCTGTGCGTCGCCTGCCTATATTGAAAAATACGGCGCACCTGCTCATCCGCGCGAACTGATCGACCACCGCTGTTTTCACTTTAATTTTGAAAGCCACTGGAATCACTGGGTGTTCGCCGAAGGCCAGCAAAGTCTTATCTTCCCGGTCAAACCCGTTGCCTCACTGTCGCAGGGTGATTTGCTTCGTGATCTGGCCATCCGGGGGGAAGGAATCGTCCGGCTGGCAGACTTTCATATCCACCAGGATGTGAAAGAGGGGCGGTTAATTCCGCTTCTGGAGGCATTCCGGTCTCCGCTCAGGGAACCTCTTTATGTCATTTACGCGCAAAGGCAGCATCTCAGCCCGCGTATCCGCTGTTTTATTGAATTCATGGAAAAACAGATAGCCCGGCATCCCTGGCGTCTCTGAGGAACCTGCCGGTCCGCCTGGCATTCGTTGTTTCTCCCTCTTCCTTTGTCTCCTGTGAACCGGATTCACAGTGGGTTTGCCTGCGCTCCGAATCCCCTGCCTGAGGGTTTATGGTACCGTTTTGTTCACTTTCACAGAATGTATTCATTCATCACAAATAGCAGAAATTACTATGTCAGACAGACAATCATCACGGGCAGGGCTGGCACTGGCGCTGGCCTTTTTTTCCGGCATGCTCAGCAGCAGTTTGCCTACTCCTCTGTATCCCGTATACATTCGTTTATATGGATTCAGCGCGTCACAAATAATGACAGTATTTGGCGTATACGCCGCCGGCGTTCTGTTCGCATTATTATTGACGGCTAAAGTTAATATCAGGGCTGAGTTATATACCAGGCCGATATATGCGGGTTTGGGGTGTGTACTGCTTTCAGCGATTCTTATGATGTTTGCAGATAATATTCTCATGCTTATTTCTGACAGATTTATAACCGGATTGGGTTCAGGTATTCTAATGGCATATATTAACCGGTCATTGATTAAAATATTCGATACGGAGGTCAGTAACACGGCGGCACTGACTGCCGCAGCTTCATTAATTTTGGGGCAGGCTATCGGACCATTAGTCACAGGGAATATCGTACATCATCATTTTTATACCCTTGAAGCCCCTTACATTATCCTTCTTATTCTGGTGGTAATGTCTGTGGCAGGAGTCTGGAATAATCGTTTACAGATAAATAAAAGCCTCCCCCCCGTACTGAGTGTATCGAAAAAAATCACGGTTCAGACACCGGGGCTTACTTTGCGAGATGTTACCGTGTGCTGCATGGCCATATTTCTTTCATGGGCCATGGCCTCTACGTTTATGTCCCAGGGCCCCACGCTGGCACATAGCTATTTCCATATTATCAGCGTGCAACGGGTGAGCTACTCACTCTCTGCGTTTCTGGTTGTGGCGGGTATCACCCAGTTAATAATGAGAAAGAGGCACCACTATTCATCGCTAAGAACAGGCGTTACTGCCCAGCTTGCAGCTGTCTTACTCGCACTTATGAGTGTTTATGCAATAAGTCCCGGGCTTTTGTTCATTTCAGTCATGCTGGAAGGCTTCGCCTACGGGGCCATACTGGTCGGTGCGGCAACCATCGTCAATAGGGTGGCCAGACAGCGTCAGCGGGCACACATAATAAATCTGCTCTATATCATGGGATATGTCGGTAACTGGCTCCCGTTCTCCCTGAGCGTAATGATGGATCATGGGTCTCTGGAGAAGGCGCTGACGGGCTATCTGATAATATGTTGTTTATTAGGGGGCGGTATTTATCTATCTACGTATGTTTCATCAAGGAAGCATTGTAAAGCGCCGGTCGGCGAATAATCAGTTCCAACATGAATATAAAGTAAAACGGAGCGTTTATAGCATGAAACGGGATGGTTCAATTATCCAGATGGGGGTGTATCAGTATCTCAAACCATGAATGGAAGACAGCCAGCCTCCGGGAGCGCTGACGGCGATGCGGATAGATAAAGGATACCGGCATGGAAGCCGCCCGGTAATCTGGCATGACCTCCACCAAATCCCCGGTCGCCAGCAGATGTTGCACATCGAAGCGGGGGATTTGTATCAGCCCAAGACCTGCCAGGCAGCAGGCAATATAGCTTTCTGCAGTGTTCACCGTAACCTGGTTGGGGATACTGACACTGTGTATGTGGCCGTCCTTTGACTGATACTCCCATAGCAACTCTTTACCCGTTTTGGATGAAATATAACCGATTGCCTGATGCCCTCCGGCAAGATCGTCCGGCTGGGAGGGGAGTCCGTGTTCGCTCAGATAGGCAGGGCTGGCGCAGTTGATGAGGGTGATGTGTCCCAGGGTACGAACGACCAGGCTGCTGTCATGCAATACGCCCACACGAATGGCGCAATCCACACCATCCTGGACCAGATCGATTGCCTTGTCCGATGACCCGAGAACCAGTTGTAACCGGGGATGGCATCGCAATAATTCCGGCAGAGCCGGAGCAATCAGGCGTCGGGCAATGCGGCTCGGCACATCGATGGTAAGCTTCCCTGAAACCTGGTGCTGACTGAGCTGAAATGACTGGTCGATATCCTCCACTTCTGCCAGTAAAGGGCGTATACGTTCGAGTAACAGCTCCCCGTCAGCCGTCAGCCGCACCGTGCGGGTGGTACGGTGCAACAGTCTTACCCCCAGTTGCGACTCTAATTGCTGGATGGCGGCAGAAACGGAGGCTCGCGGCACAGAGAGTGCGCCGGCGGCCCGGACAAAGCTTCCCATGTCTGCTACCTGCGCGAAGATGCGATATTGGTTGAACCTGTCCATCTTTCCTGTCTCGTTGTTTTATAGGCTAAAAATCGCTATTGCTGTGTATCCCCGGCAGAGGGGGGATATTCCCTGATCCCCGGAATATCCCCCCTCTTTGTTTCAGTACGATATGCGCATGCCACCGGCTATTTAGTGGTGTAGCCGCCGTTAATCAATATTGTCTGGCCGGTGATCCACCATCCTTCGCTCACCAGATGACGGATAAAAGGCACCACATCTTCAATACCGGTCAGTCCCGTTTTGCTGAAAGGAGAGAGCGCGGCTGCAGTTTTATGATACGCCACAGCATCAGCGCCTTCTGCAGGATAAAAGAAAGGTGTATCCATCGGACCCGGTCCTACTGCCGTGACCGAAATACCACGCTCGCCAAATTCTTTGGAAGCCGCCCGTGTGTAATGCTCTACCGGGGCTTTCGTGCCCGCGTAAGCGGCATAATACGGCGTATAGGCGCCAAGAAGCGAGGTGACGATCGTGCAGATTTTACCGTTATCGTTGAGATTTTTACCGGCTTCTTTGAGGAAGAAGAAGGCGGTTTTCGCGTTTACGGCTGCCATTTCGTCGTATTCAGTTTCGCTTATTTCCGCTATGGGTTTTTTGAGAACTTTGCCCACGGTGTTGATCGCGATATCCGGCTTGCCAATGGCGGCAATGGTATCGGCAAAGAGTTTTTCGACGGCGGCAGCGGTCGTCAGATCGGCCTGAAATGCCACAGCCTGCGCACCTGCGGCTTCGATGGCGGCCAGGGTTTCATCGGCATCTGTCTTTGAGGAGGTGTTGTTATAATGAATGGCGATGGCTTTCGCCCCCTGAGCGGCTAAGTCGCGGGCGATCAGTCCGCCGAGATTCTTAGCCCCGCCCGCGATGATCACAATTTTGCCTTTGATAGAATGGTCTGCCATGGTGTGCTCCTTAGGTTTCTGTCAGAAAGCTGAGTCTAGACATTAATCCCCTTGAAATAAGCACCCCAACGCCGAATAGACAATCCAGAAAATCAGACTAATTAAAGGCAGTCCGGCTCAGAGACTTTCCGCATCCTTCAGGGGGGAAGGATCGCGGCTGGCATAGATGCTGGCCATTTCTTCACTATTCGCCGTTCCCCAGGCACACAGCGGCATGATGGCTTCGGCCAGACTGCGACCGAGCGGGGTCAGTGCGTAGTCAACGCGCGGCGGGATTTCCTGATAATCAGTCCTTGCCAGTACCTGGTCAGCCTCAAGATCCTTCAGTTGCTGGATCAGCACCTTATTGCTGACGCCGGCTATCAAACGCCTGAGCTCACCATAACGCTTCGGCCCGTCGCGCAGAAAAAAAAGAACCAGCGGCTTCCACTTGCCCGAGATGATACGCAGTGTTGTGTTCAGCCCGCAGCCGGTGCCGCAAATTTCAGTTTGAAATTGTGTTGTCATTTTAGGTGGTTACCAAAAGGTGCATACTTGACCACAGGTTACCACGGTCGCACACTGGCCCGCAAGCAAGCTGCTTACTGCTTGCGTACCACTCACCAGAAGGATTCATGACATGAACAGACTGAATGGAAAAACTGCCGTGATCACCGGAGGCGCGACCGGCATCGGCTTTGCCGCAGCAAAACGCTTCATTGAGGAGGGCGCTTTCGTCTTCATCTTCGGCCGCCGGCAGGAAAAGCTTGACGCCGCAGTAGCGGAACTTGGCAGTCATGCCCGCGGGGTGAAAGGCTCGGTTTCCGATGAGGCTGACCTTGATCGGCTTTATGCCGCCGTGCGGGCCGAACGCGGAACGCTCGACATTGTTTTCGCCAATGCCGGTGCAGGAGGACCGCTTCCGCTTGGCCAGCTCACCGCGGAGCATATTGACGAAACCTTCGAGACTAACGTCAAGGGTACGATCTTTACGGTACAGAAGGCACTGCCGCTGATGGGCCCGGGGGGTTCAGTTATCCTGACCGGTTCAAGCGCCGGCACCACCGGTGCCCCGGCATTCAGCGCCTACAGCGCGAGCAAGGCGGCGGTACGAAACCTCGCGCGGAGCTGGGCGGAAGATCTGAAGGGAACCGGTATCCGGGTAAATGTACTCTCGCCAGGCGCCACCGCGACCGAACTTGCCAGGGACGCACTGGGAGAGGAGGGGCAGAAAGCGTTCGCCGCGATGACGCCGCTCCAGCGCATGGCCGAACCTGCAGAGATCGGCGCGGTGGCGGCCTTTCTTGCCTCGCCGGACAGCAGTTTCATGACAGCCAGCGAGGTCGCCGTTGATGGCGGCCTGGCGCAACTCTGATATACCACGCCTGGCTGTTCGATTCGATCAACCGGAGCGGGCCAGGCTGTATTCACCAAAGGAGTAAATATGACATACGCCATTATTGGCTTCGGCCAGATTGGACAGGCCCTTGCCAGGGCATTTGCCCGCAGCGGTATCGACGTATCCGTGGCGACCACACGCGACCCTGAAAGTTTTGCAGCCGATGCCGCCGCGATCGGACCGGGGATCATTGCCCAAAAATTGGCGGACGCCGTCAGGGCAGACATCCTCTTTTTGGCTGTCCGTTTCGAGTCTCACCCGGATGTCGCGAAGGTGCTAGCGGACTGGAAGGGAAAGATCATCATTGATGTCACCAATGCCTACGGCATTCCTCCTGAGCAACTGGGTGACCAGCCTTCCTCCTGCGTAGTCGCGCAGGCTTTCACGGGAGGAAAACTGGTCAAGGGCTTTAATCATTTGGGCGCAGGTGTCCTCGGCCAGGACCCGGCGGTACAGGGTGGCAGACGAGTCGTTTTTCTGGCGGGCGACGATGAGGATGCAGCTGATAAAGTGGGTGTGCTTGCCGAAACTCTCGGATTCTCACCGGTCAAACTGGGCGGTCTTTCACAGGGCGGATTGCTTGTACAGGCACGCGGAAAGCACTGGGGGCAGCTGATTTTTAAGGACATGGTCAGGTTTGACTGACATATCCTGATTTGCCGCCGGTGCCCGGTTTCAATCGTGAAAGCAAAAAGCCCGCTCAGATGTCTGTAAGCGGGCTTTTCTGTCTTGAGTTCTTCTGACCGGGATGGCCTTCTGCCCGTCATGGGTTGATAAATAAGCAACCTGATGAACCCTTATCTGTTAACCGGGCGGCTGCCAGCCCCCGCCGAGCGCCCTGAACGTCGCGACAGCGGCGCGTGCGGATTCTGTCTGGGCCTGCGCTCTGGCATCGGAAGCCTGTAACAGGGTCTCATCATTGTGAAGGACGTCCATCAGGCTGGCCGTTCCCTGCCGGTAAGCGATAAAAGATGACTGGCGGGCGCTGGCCAGGGCAGATTCTCCCCGGGTCAGCGTGGCTGTCTGTGTTTCACGATTGACCAGGGCGGAGAAGGCATTCTCGACATCTTCAGTCGCGCGTAATACCGACAGGCGATAGGCCGCGAGCGCCTCCTGTTCCTGGCCCTTCGCCTGCTCTATCTGAGCATTGATGCGACCAAAATCAAAGAGCCGCCAGCGCAGCCCCAGCACGCCGGCCGACTGGCTGGCACCGCCGGAGAACAGGTTGCTGCCTGAGACTGCCGTTGCACTGCCGAGCAGTGCCGTGAGTGAAAACTTCGGATAATACTCACTGACGGCCACGCCGATACGCGCACTTGAGGCGGCGAGATGACGTTCCGCCACGATAATATCGGGTCTGCGGCGCAACAGGTCGGCAGGTGTACCCGTTGAGGTTATCTGGGGTACCTGCGGTATGGCCCCCGGCAACGCTAACTCAGCCCGGTGGGTGCCGGGCGGCGTGCCGAGCATAACGT
Source organism: Rahnella perminowiae (assembly GCF_019049755.1). GTDB lineage: Bacteria > Pseudomonadota > Gammaproteobacteria > Enterobacterales > Enterobacteriaceae > Rahnella > Rahnella perminowiae. The sequence goes on along the minus strand of NZ_JAFMOS010000596.1, from coordinate 15,581 downwards.
CTAATGCATTCATGGCCGCATCTATCCCCGTGCGCAGAACCGGTACGGTGGCCTCAACCTGTGCCAGTTCCCCTTCGGTCTGGCGAACCTGATACGCCGGCGCGAGTCCTTTAGCGTTCAGGAGCTGTACCTTTTCCAGCAGCGCCTGTTGCGTGCTGACCTGTTTATCCGCGATGGCCAGACGGGCCTGTAATCCGCGCAGGGTAATATAGATATCGGCAGTCTGAGCGGCGACAGCAAGGCGGGTCGCGGCGACGCCCGCTTCAGAGGCCTGATAATCAGCCAGCGCAGCCTGGCGACCGCGTCGCAGCCCGCCGAAAACATCAATCTCCCAGCTTGCGTTAAGATCGGTTTCATAGCTATTGCCGTAGCGATTATAATCCGGCGTTGCGCTGAGAACCTGACCCAGCGGGGTTTCGGCTGACTGATACGCGCGTGCCGCTTGTCCGCTGATGTTCCCTGAGGGCAACAGCGCTGCTGTGGCTGCGCCCAGTCCGGCGCGGGACTGGTTCATCCGGGCAGTGGCCTGCGCCAGATCGAGATTCTGCGCGAGGGCGTCCGAAACGAACTGACTCAGCAGGGGATCGCCAAAGCCGTTCCACCAGACGGTAAAACTGGCGGGTGGGGATACGCTTCTCTCCCGGAGGGCAGGCTGAGTCTGATAGTGTTCCGGAAGTGGCACCGCCGGGCGATGATAATCCGGACCGACGGTGCAACCCGCCAGCAAGCCGGTGCTCACCACCAGCGCAAGAGTACGTAGGGGGAACATTGATATACCTTGAGTGAGTTTTGAGGTGTGACTACATTACCAAATGGTCACTCGTTGTCAATCAGGGCTCAATTGAGCTAAGCTGGAAAAATGACTAAACAGACAAATGTACATCCCCCGCGGGGGCCTTCGGATCACAGCGTCCGCGATCAGGTTGTTGATGCGGCCACCGAGCATTTCGGGCATTTTGGCTATGAGAAAACCACGGTGTCCGAGCTGGCTAAATCTATAGGATTTTCAAAATCTTATATCTACAAATTTTTCGACTCTAAGCAGGCGATCGGTGAGGTGATCTGCAGCAACCGGCTGGCGATGATCATGGCGATTGTCAATTCAGCGATTGCAGATGCCCCGTCGGCCTCCGAAAAATTGCGGCGTTTATTCCGGGCACTGACGGAAGCCGGCAGTGATTTGTTTTTTCACGATCGCAGGCTTTACGACATTGCCGCCGTCGCGGCGCGTGATAAGTGGCCGTCGGCAGAAGCCCATGAAGAACGGTTGCGACAGCTGATTGAGGACATCATTGTTGAAGGGCGGCAGAGCGGGGAGTTTGAGCGAAAAACGCCGCTGGACGAGGCGGCGCATGCGATATATCTGGTCATGCGACCTTACATCAGCCCGGTGCAGTTGCAATACAATCTGGAAACGGCACCGGCAGCGGCTGCGCTTCTGTCCTCGCTGATACTGAGAAGTCTGTCACCCTGAATGGTGACTATTGACATTATTGGTCACTAGTCTGAGAATGCGGTTACTGTCCTGTTAAATCAATAAGGGAACCCATGCTCAGGCTTAATCCTGCCACCTTTGCTGTTTGCCTGTTGCCGCTTGCCCTTGCGGGCTGCGGTGACTCTTCCGGTACCGACGATCCCCGTACTCAGCCTCCTCTGGTCAGGCCTGCGACCGTAGTCAGTGCTGCCGGTGCCTCCCGCGCATTTACCGGCGTTGTTGTCGCCCGGATTCAAAGCGACCTGGGTTTCAGAGTGCAGGGCAAAATTCTTGAACGTCTGGTCGACACCGGTCAGACCGTCAAACGCGGCCAGCCATTGATGCGTCTGGATCCGGTTGACCTGAGCCTGCAGGCGCAGGCTCAGCAACAGGCCGTCGCGGCTGCGCGGGCCCGTGCAAAACAAACGACTGACGACGAGGTGCGCTATCGCGGTCTGGTTGCGGCCGGCGCCGTATCAGCATCGGCTTACGATCAGATAAAGGCCGCCGCCGACACGGCCAAAGCTGAACTCAGCGCTGCTCAGGCACAGGCCAATGTGGCGCAAAATGCGACGGGTTACGCCGTACTGCTGGCCGATGCCGACGGCGTGGTCATGGACACGCTGGCTGAACCCGGTCAGGTGGTCAGTGCCGGGCAGCCTGTGGTCCGGCTGGCCAGGGCAGGGCTGCGCGAAGCCATCGTGCAGTTGCCCGAGACGTTACGCCCGGCAGCCGGAAGCGAGGCGCAGGCCACGTTGTACGGTACCGGTAAGCAGACAGTCCCTGCGAAACTGCGGCTCCTTTCCGATGCGGCGGATCCGGTAACACGCACCTTCGAGGCGAGATATGTGCTTGAGGGCGCACTGGCAAATGCGCCGCTGGGATCCACCGTTACGCTGCATATTGCAGACGATAAATTACCGGATCAGGTGATGCAGGTGCCTTTAGCGGCCCTCTACGATCCTGGCAAGGGGCCGGGTGTCTGGGAGATTTCGGGTAAGCCCGCCAAAGTGTCATGGCGGTCCGTTCAGGTACAGGGATTGGGTGACGATGCGGCGAGGGTGACCGGTTCCCTTAAGCCGGGTGAACAGGTGGTCGCGCTGGGTGCACATCTGCTGCATGAAGGTGAGACCGTACGCATGGCTGAACAGAGCGATGCCAGCGTCGCCGGGAGCCAGCCATGAGCGGGGGGCGGTTCAACCTTTCAGCGCTTGCCGTGCGCGAGCGCTCAATCACCCTGTTTCTTATTATCCTGATTACGGTCGCGGGCATTCTCTCCTTTTTCGAACTGGGGCGGGCTGAAGATCCGCCGTTTACCGTCAAGCAGATGACGATCATCTCCGCCTGGCCGGGTGCCACCGCGCAGGAGATGCAGGATCAGGTGGCTGAACCGCTTGAAAAGCGTATGCAGGAACTGAAGTGGTATGACCGGAGTGAGACCTACACACGTCCCGGACTGGCTTTTACCATGCTGTCACTGCAGGACAGTACGCCACCTTCACAGGTGCAGGAAGAATTCTATCAGGCGCGTAAAAAGCTGGGCGATGAGGCTAAAAACCTGCCCGCAGGCGTCATCGGGCCGATGGTCAATGATGAATTCTCCGACGTGACCTTTGCGCTCTTTGCGCTGAAGGCGAAAGGGGAGCCACAGCGGCTGCTGGTGCGCGATGCGGAAGCGTTGCGCCAGCAAATTCTGCATGTGCCGGGGGTCAAGAAAGTCAATATCATCGGTGAACAGGCTGAACGTATCTTTGTCTCGTTCTCACATGACCGGCTGGCCACGCTGGGCATTTCGCCTCAGGATATTTTCTCCGCCCTTAACAGCCAGAACGTCCTGACGCCTGCCGGTTCGATTGATACCCACGGGCCGCAGGTCTTTATCCGCCTGGACGGCGCCTTCGACAAACTGGAGAAAATCCGCCAAACGCCCATCGTTGTTCAGGGCAGAACCCTGCAGCTTTCTGACATCGCAACGGTTGAACGGGGTTATGAGGACCCGGCGACCTTCATGATCCGCAATCAGGGGGAACCGGCGCTGCTGCTGGGCATCGTTATGCGGGACGGCTGGAACGGTCTGGATCTGGGTAAGGCGCTGGATGCGGAAACGGCCAAAATCAATGAGGGTATGCCGCTGGGCATGACCCTGACCAAGGTCACGGATCAGTCAGTCAATATCAGCTCCGCCGTTGATGAGTTCATGATCAAATTCTTTGTCGCGCTGCTGGTGGTGATGGTGGTCTGCTTCGTCAGTATGGGGTGGCGCGTGGGCGTGGTGGTGGCCGCAGCGGTGCCGTTAACGCTGGCGATCGTCTTCGTGGTGATGGAGGCTTCCGGCAAAAACTTTGACCGCATTACCCTGGGCTCGCTGATCCTGGCGCTCGGGTTGCTGGTCGATGATGCCATCATCGCCATCGAAATGATGGTGGTGAAAATGGAAGAGGGCTACGACCGCATCAAAGCCTCCGCCTATGCCTGGAGTCACACGGCGGCACCGATGCTCGCCGGTACGCTGGTCACCGCCGTCGGTTTTATGCCCAACGGTTTTGCCCAGTCCACCGCCGGTGAATACACCAGCAATATGTTCTGGATTGTCGGTATTGCCCTGATTGCTTCCTGGGTCGTGGCGGTGGTGTTTACGCCTTATCTGGGCGTGAAAATGCTGCCGAAAATCAAAACGGTAGAGGGCGGGCATGCGGCGATTTACAACACCCGCCATTACAACCGTTTTCGCCGGCTACTGACCCGAGTCATCGCGCGCAAGTGGATAGTCGCCGGTACCGTTATTGCCATATTTACGGTCGCTATCCTTGGCATGGGGCTGGTGAAAAAACAATTTTTCCCGACCTCCGACCGCCCGGAGGTACTGGTTGAAGTGCAGATGCCTTATGGCACCGCGATTGAGCAGACCAGTGCCACCACGGCCAAAATTGAAGCCTGGCTGAGAAAGCAGAAAGAGGCAAAAATCATTACGTCCTACATCGGGCAAGGGTCACCACGTTTTTATCTGGCCATGGCGCCTGAGCTGCCCGATCCGTCGTTTGCGAAAATTGTCGTGCTGACGGACAGTCAGGAAGCACGCGAGGCGCTCAAGTTAAGACTGCGTGAAGCGGCGGCCGGTGGTCTGGCACCGGAGGCGCGCGTGCGCGTGACCCAGCTGGTGTTTGGTCCGTATTCTCCTTATCCGGTGGCCTACCGGGTCATGGGGCCGGATCCCACCAGGCTGCGTGAAATTGCAGACCAGGTCGAAAAGGTGATGCAGGCCAGCCCGATGATGAGGACCGTCAACACCGACTGGGGACCACGGGTACCGGCGCTGCATTTCACGCTCAATCAGGACCGCCTGCAGGCGGTGGGGCTGACATCGAATGCGGTCGCGCAGCAGCTTCAGTTCCTGCTTTCAGGCGTTCCGATCACCTCGGTGCGTGAAGATATCCGTTCGGTGCAGGTCATGGGGCGCGCGGCGGGAGATATCCGGCTCGACCCGGCAAAAATAGCGGGCTTTACCTTAGTAGGTTCTTCCGGTCAGCGCATTCCGTTGTCTCAGATCGGTGAAGTTGAGGTGCAAATGGAAGATCCTGTTCTGCGCCGTCGCGATCGTACGCCGACCATTACCGTGCGGGGGGATATTGCCGAAAACCTGCAGCCGCCGGATGTGTCCACTGCAATGACCAAAGCCTTGCAGCCGGTCATTGATAAGCTTCCGGCGGGTTACCGCATTGAGCAGGCGGGGTCGATTGAAGAATCCGGAAAAGCCACCCAGGCGATGGCACCGCTGTTTCCTATCATGATTGCCATGACGTTGTTGATCATTATTCTGCAGGTACGGTCGATGTCGGCCATGGTGATGGTATTCCTCACCGCGCCACTGGGGCTGGTTGGCGTGGTGCCCACGCTGCTGCTTTTCAACCAGCCGTTTGGCATCAATGCGCTGGTAGGCTTAATCGCGCTGTCGGGCATTCTGATGCGTAACACCCTGATTCTGATAGGGCAGATCCATCACAATGAACAGGAGGGGCTGGTGCCATTCGATGCGGTGGTGGAGGCGACGGTGCAGCGGGCCCGACCGGTGTTGCTGACGGCGATGGCAGCTATTCTGGCCTTTATCCCGCTGACGCACTCGGTATTCTGGGGCACGCTGGCCTATACCCTGATTGGCGGGACGTTTGGCGGCACCATCATTACACTGGTGTTCCTGCCGGCAATGTATGCCATCTGGTTCAGGATACGTCCTGACAATCAGCCATCTCAGTAAAGTCAGGTACTGGTATAAGCATCTGCGGATGAGAATCAGCGGATCGATAAGGTGAAGAAGAACGGGAGTAAAATACCCATTTTTCTTCAACCTTACTGAGATGATTTTTTAATCACGAAGGCAGAGTCCGCTCAGTTTTTTGACAATGAAAGGGGGTGAGTTTACGCCATTTAGTTCTGTACTAAGCTTGTAATTGATTATCCGGATAACGACGGGAAAGGAATATGCATAACACCGATCCGCAATTGATTATACTGCTCTGGTTCATTCTGCCTGTCTGGCTGGCGGCTGGTTTTTGCGACTGGCTATGTCACCGTGCGACGGGGATCGAGCGAACAACGGGTGTAAAAGAAACCTGGATTCATATTCTGATGTTTCTGGAGATGGGTTTACCCCTGCTCGCCGCTTTATTCCTCGACGTCAATGCGCTGATCATTGCCTTTATGATAGTGATGTTTTTTCTGCATGAAATAACCGCTTTGTGGGATGTAAGTTATGCGGTCAGCGCCCGTAAGGTTACGCCAGTAGAACAACATATTCACAGTTTCCTGGAAATGCTCCCCCTGATGGCACTGTTATTAATTATTTCCCGACACTGGAATGAATTCCTTGCCCTTATGGGTCTTAACGACGCGGCGGGCAGTTTTGATATACGGTTGCGTGCCGATCCTTTACCCGTTACTTATATCGTTGTGATTTTTTCAGGCATAATTTTGTTTGAACTCCTTCCTTACCTTGAAGAGTATTTCCGTGGCAGAAGGTATCAGAAAAAAGAATCCTCCTGAATGGCAAAATAAATGCAGCGGAGTTAATCAGTTTCTCCGTCTGAGATGAAAGCATTTAATTCTCTGGCGTCATGGCTGCAAAAGAAAGTAATGTCTTGATTATAGCGGCTAAACAGTTCCCGTAATTGCTGTTGGGTACGATGTCGGGCTCCGTTATCCACCGCCATCATCCACTGGTAAAAACGCAGGCCGGGTGTACAGCGGGGCGTTTGCAGGTCCATTTCGCCCCGATAGAACCAGGCATCACCCCCATGCAGCAGCCAGCCTTGCGGCTGGCTTACGGCAATGCCTGCATGCCCCCGCGTATGACCCGCCAGCGGCACCAGCAGGATTTCCGGTGGCAATCCTTGCAGAGCCGTAACCGCCTCGAAGCCGTACCATTTTTCTCCCCGGCATTGATAGCCTGTCCAGCCAGACATACCGCTCCACTGGCCGGGCCGGTAGCGCTCACGGGCCAGCCAGCTGTGTCGCTGCTGTGCGGTATCGATTTCAGTTTGCAGTAAATGTATGCGCGCAGCAGGGAAGTCCGTCAGCCCGCCCGCATGGTCAAAATCAAGATGTGTAAGGATAATGTGACGGACATCCTCTGCGCTGAACCCCAGCGCCTCTATGCGCGAACGGGCGGTCAGCGTCTCCCGTTTTTGAATATTATTCATCAGCCGGAAAAAGCCCGACAGCCGTTTTTCCGGCTGACGGATATCATCCCGCCCGAACCCTGTATCTACCAGTACCAGTCCGTCCCGGTCAGTTTCTATAAGCAGACAATGGCAGACCAGATGCGCATAAATACCTTTACTGAAACCATCAAATAGTGCGCCGCCTACCGGGCACATACACCCGCAATTAAGATGATGAACTTTCATATATTGTCTCTTCCTCCCGAAATGACCGGAACGCCAGACCTTATCCTGCGGGTAAATAAAATGACGATGTCATTTTGAGTGGGGCGGTAACAATCCTGATTGACAGGTATTGCCGCAATCGTTAATTCATCATTAAATTATCTTCACAGTTGGGAAGTTTTTATAAGAATAATCTCAGTGTGATTTATTATGCGTATAAGCGAACAGTGTAACCTGCCCGTTGCTGTCAGCTTCTGGTACCTACCAGCCCGGTAAGCTGCACTCTGGCAACGATCAGCGGATAACAGATAATTTTTTCGCAATTAGCTGACGAATTTTATTTAACATCCACAGGGTTGCAGCATCACTGTCACGATTGCGATGCCATAACAGGGCGAGTTCAAAGGGCGGCATATGTACCGGCACAGAGTCTGACTGGAAACCATACCGCCGGCACCAGTCATCTACCAGCATCATGGGGACCGTGGCGAACAAGGGCATCTGACTGAGCATGAGCGGCAATGTGGAAAAGTGGCTGGAAACATAGCGTACTCTCCGTGCTACCCCTGCTTTTTCCAGGCTACTGTCCATCGCACTCTGACTGGCCCCCCGGTAGGAAATCAGCAAGTGTTCATAATGAACGAATTCCGCAACCGTCAGCGGTTTGGTTATGTCGATTTGTCCGGGGTCCCAGAGCGTTTTAAATCCGGCACACGTGAGCTTTTCCCGCCGCAAATCACGTGATGTTTCCTGCCCGACAGTGATGGATAAATCGACCTTGTTCTGCTCAAGCGCACTCACCACCTTCCACGGATCAGTGGCCACTGCATTGATCGAAACCTGTGGGGCTTCGTGCATAATCCCGGCCAGCAGATCCGGCATCAGCCAGTGCTCAATCCAGTCGCTCATACCGATATGGAAGGTTAACTTATCCTTTTCCGGATTAAAGCGGGGTGGATTGAGAACCAGGGCCTGTAATTGTGCCATCAGGGGCGTCAGCGCTTGTATCAGCTCGCAGGTCCTTGGCGTAGGCATCATGCCCTGAGTCGTTCTCACAAATAACGCTTCGTTAAACATGCTGCGCAACCGCCTGAGGGCTGCACTCACTGCGGGTTGTCCAAGGTGCAGCCTGTGTGCAGCCTGGGTGACGTTGCGCTCTTCATACATCACGATGAGCACCACGAGTAAATTAAGATCTATGCGACTAAAATCATTTGGATTAATGAGGGTCATTATTTTAATCAATTTAATTAATTCACGAAGCGTGAGTATAGTTCTCTCATTCAGAGCGGACAAGCCGTCAGGCATTCGCGGCGATGTAATGAAGTGGAGGAATAAATGAGAATAACCGTAGGGCAATGTCAGGTTGAGAAAATAACGGAACAAACAACTTCCTTTCCCCTGAGGCAGCTATTTCCCGACCATCTCGATGAGATGATAAATTATCCTGAAGATGCTGCGGTCGGGCTTTCCATTCATAGCTGGCTGGTGAAAACCCCGGAAGATATCATCCTGATAGATACGGCGACGGGAAATGGCAGGAACAGAGGGGGTATCCCTTTATTTGACCATCTTAACAGCGATTATCTTGAACGTCTGAAACAGACCGGGATCGCTGCGGAACAGGTCTCGTTAGTGTTAATGACGCATATCCATACCGATCACGTTGGCTGGAATACGCATTGGAATGAAGGCGAGTGGCAGCCCCTTTTTCCACATGCACGTTATGTTTGTTCGGCCCGGGAGCTCGCGAAGTGTCAGGCCGATCCCGGCAGGCAGGAGCTGTATCGCGACAGCATTCTGCCGCTGATAAAAAGCGGCCAGCTGGATGCTATCGACATTGAACAGTCGCCGTTATTTTCCGGCGTCTTGCGCTATATGCCAACGCCCGGTCACAGTGATGACCATGGCTCTTTACTCCTGGTCTCAGACCAACAGCACGCCATATTTACCGGGGATCTGATGCACCATGAAGTGCAGTTTGAACATCCGCATTGGAATTCGGTTTTCTGCGAAAATAAACCGCAGGCATCCCTTTCACGCCGTAAAGCAATCGACTGGGCATTAGAGCATCAGGCAATCTGGTTCAGTTCGCACTTTGCAGGTGCTTCTTTCGGCAGGGTCAGGTATGACGGCAGTCAGCGTTATCAGTGGCAAACGCCGGAGGAAGAATAATGTTCCGACAAGAGGATTATGCAAAAGCATCCGTCACTGAATTACTGCAAAAATTGCAGAATGGTGAGACTTGTGCAGCGGCGTTGACGGAGTTTGCACTGGCGATTATTGCTGAGCGCGAGCCCGCCCTGAACGCCATTACCTGGCTCTATGCTGATGAGGCAAGACAGGCTGCCATCGCGAGCGATGAAAAACGGCGGCGCGGCCATCCCTGCGGCAGGCTGGAAGGTATCCCTCTGCTGGTTAAAGACAATATTGATGTTGCAGGATGGCCGACAACGGCGGGATCAAAAGCGCTGCTGGGGATTATTGCAGACCATGATGCACCTCTGGTGAAACGTCTGCGTGAAGAAGGGGCAATCCTGTTGGGTAAAACGGCCATGCATGAACTGGCGGCTGGCATTACGGGCGCCTCATCACTGAGCGGTTATACCCATAACGCCTACCGACCGGGCTATAACCCTGGCGGCTCAAGCAGTGGTTCCGCGGTCGCAGTCGCAGCAGGTTATGTTCCCTTTGCTGTCGGTACGGATACAGCAGGGTCGGTGCGAATTCCTGCCGCTTTTAATCTGCTTTATGGCCTGCGGCCGACACGGGGCAGCGTTACGATGGCAGGCATTGTGCCGTTGTCTCCAACACAGGATATTGCTGGCCCGCTGGTACGCCATGCCAAAGATTTGCGGTGGGTGACTGAAGTGATGACGGGTAAAAGTTTCCCGCCCCGGGGGGAAACATTACGTATTGGCTGGCTTGACAGTGCTTTTAACGATATCAGCGACACGAGCAGAAATAAAATGCGGGCCGCTGTGCAGAATATCGGTGCCGAAGTCGTAACGGTCGGTGTTACCTCTTTAGATTCGCTCGCTGAGGCGGCCAATATTATCGCTTACGAGTTTGCGGAGTCATTAAACGCATTTTTGAGTGCCAGACCGCAGGCCAGTTTTACATCGCTTCAGGAAATCGTGGCCGCCAATATTCACCATCCGCAACTTGACGCCGTATTCAGGGCGCGTGCAGAGCACGCCGGGACAAATAGCCCTGAATATCGTGGTGTACAGCAGCGGCAACGTGATTTTTATAATTTACTGAAAGCCTTGTTTGCCGACCACGATATCAATCTTCTCGCCTATCCGGTCATGCGTCATCCGCCGGTCAAACACGGAGAAACTCAAACGGGCAGCAACGCCTTGTTGGCAGCGACCAGCGGGACACCTGCGCTGACTTTTCCTGTAGGATTTGACGAACAAGGCTTTCCGCTTGGGCTGGAGCTTCTCGCCTTACGTGACAGAGAGGACTTACTGCTAAATGTATTCCTGAAGGAGCAAAACGGCGCGGCAGATTAACGCCTCTTCATATCCACAGTGATAACCTGTTATCACAGACAGACCTGCGCGCCATCTATAGGTAAAGCCTTTGCTCGTGGATCCTAAATATAATAGGTTGACAACAAGTTTCCATTATGAAAAACAGATTGAGGTCCGGCTAACCCGGAGCGATTCAGGCAGTATAATTATTCCATCGAATGATAAAGCCAGATTTCCCTAAATCCCTGAGACAGGAATTAAAGTGAGTATTTCAGAGAAACATGAATGGCATAAGAATGACTACCTGGTAAGTACAGACAGAGAAAAACTGGATGTACAGGCTATCCACCGGTATCTGACAAGGTCCACCTGGGCTAAAGGTATTCATCTGGATATTGTCTTCGCATCAATAGAAAACAGCCTTAACTTTGGCGTTTATCATAATGAAATCCAGATAGGTTTCGCTCGCCTGATAACCGATTATGCTACATTTGCTTATCTTTGCGATGTGTATATTCTTGAAGAATATCATGGAGAAGGGCTGGGAAGATGGGTTATGGAATGCATACATAATCACCCTGTGTTCGGGCAGCTTCGGAGGATCATGCTGTTCACAACAACAGCACCCTGGCTTTATGAAAAGTTTGGCTACGAGCCCGTAAATCGGGAAAACTATGCATGGACAATTACCCGACCTGATATTTATACCGATAGAAAAAAGCCTGGCTGACCAACACTCATATTCGGCTTATTTATCATTCAGTTCATATCCAGGGTAATCCCAGTCCGATGAGCTAAATTTTAAAAGGCTCGCCTAAGGCAACTTAAGCGGGCCTTTTGGCTTTCCCAGCCTGTCAGGCAGGTCACGTGCTTCTTTATCGCCAGCAATATGATCCTGAACCTATCCAGTGAGAAACATTGCTTGAATGTTCATCAGTGTCTGTTTATAAAAGCCCTCCATAGGGCTCGCGCTGACGCATTAAGCGGCTCCAGCGAGCGGAGAGGGTGATCAGCTGTTCATACGAAGGAAGTACGATGCTTTTGCCAGATTCAAGCTTTACAACAACCGCATATCAATCGTCATTTAAAGAATGAGCCGTCAGGTGTTTGTTTCTCTGGACGGGCCGAAGGGAGCCGGTAAAACCACACTGCTGGAAGCCATTACGAAAGTACTCAGGGCAGACAACAAGAAGGTGATCCGACTTTGCGAGAAAAAAAGCGATCCCAGCAGGGGGGAAACAATGGCCCTTGTGAACAGGTTCGTCAGAAATCCCACCCTGGATTTGGAACTGGAGATTTGTGAGCGCTTTGCTGACAGCCGTGCCTGGATTTCCCGGCACGTTCTGACTAAGCAGCCACCTGACAGCATTATCTTGATGGATCGCTGGTACCCGTCGGATGCTGCGTTTCGCCGCAGGGTTCCATTCGCAGAGATTTTACAGCTTAATATGGAACGAAACGTGCGAGTGCCAGACCTGCATGTCGGGGTTGTAACTGCGCCTGATATTTCATGGGCGAGAGCCGCAGCCCGAACACGCGGGCTGAGTAGTACGGTGATTCATAAGCTGGAAGAGCATGTCGCTTGTACCGAAGCGTTCGAGCGAGAAATTGCATATCAGGGCTGGTTTTTATGCCGTAATGAAGGAACGATCGAAGACGCAACGAGGCAGGTGATATCTGAGATCTACAGAGTGCCGGGATGCCCCGCTGGCACTGGTTTTGCGGGCAGCGGTTCCTGACCGGCTCCTTGCTGTGAGTTCAACTGATCGATGCAACGCTATCGCAAAATTTCGGCATCTTATGCCAGTGAGTATCTTAATTTCTAGTCAACCTTTTCATCTTAGGAGTGAGTAAATTGAAAACCGATTGGCATAGCTCATCACTGACCAGTACCACCAGCATTGATAAAAACTATAAAAATACACAAAACGTTCGTCGTTTCATGATTAAGGAGTGTGGTGAAGATTTTCGATTCGATCGTGAATTTATGATGTGGATACGTAATGATGATCCAAAAACTTTGGGTGATGTTGTAAATGAGTGGAAGCGCAGACATTCGTTTTAATAAACCAAACTAGCTCCTCGCTCATTGCAGTCCCTTCGTGTTGCTTCAGTAGCGCTTTACCAGAAGCGGACACGACTATCATCATGGTGTGTTAACCGATGGCGAGCAGGTTAAAGGTCGCCTGTTTGTTATTCTTTTCGTTCGACTTTGTAAATGTGTTCTGAGGACCCCGATATGACCACCTTTCATCAACTTACCGCCACCAGTCTGGGTGGTCAGCTTATCTCTATGGCCGACTACGCTGGCAAGCTGGTTGTGGTGGTGAATACCGCCAGCCATTGTGGCTTCACACCACAATACGCAGGCCTTGAAGCGCTCTACAAGAAGTATGCTGCACAGGGGCTGATGGTGCTCGGTTTTCCCTGCAACCAGTTCGGTAAGCAGGAACCCGGCGGTGCCGACGAAATCGCACAGACTTGTCACATTAACTACGGAGTGAGCTTCCCGATGTTTGAGAAAGTGGAGGTCAACGGAACTGCTACGCACCCTGTGTTTAGGTATCTGAAAAACGAATTGCCCGGCGTGCTGGGTGGACGGATCAAGTGGAACTTCACTAAGTTCCTGATCGGACGCGACGGCAAACCGCTCAAGCGTTTTGCTCCGATCTCCACCCCGGAAAAAATGGAAGCCGTAATCCTTACTGCGCTTGAAATCTGAATATTCCTGTCATCCGAACAGCCCGTACTTAGAGAGCTTCCGACAAATAAAGAGAATGGGCTCTGTACAAAAGTTTATTGAATTTGCAGATCGCTATAACTGTATATCTTGCCTTTCTAAGCCTAATTCGGTAATCAGTGTGGCGGCCGCGTGTTCCTTTTCCTTCAGACCGATGATTTTTGGCGCGATTATGACGCTATGAAGACTGCAGGCGTTCAATTTTGCGAGGAACCACGTGAGGAAGAGTACGGGACAGTGGTTGTATTTGAGGATCTCTTTGGAAATCGCTGGGACTTGTACCAGAATAACTAATTTTCCAAAGCGCTGTAGGGCGCTTCTTTAGCTTCAGTTTAGCTATCCATGATTTAGCGTAAATACGCTCACATTGATTGTCTGAGCCATTCACTCTGTGTAAGAGAAAAAAGCAGGCTAGGCGGCGCGTCTTTCACATCATGGATCTCTTTTACGTATTGCAACCCGGCTTTTTGAAGAACTTTCTGCGATGCCATGTGGTTTCCTCTAACTACGGCAGATATCTCAGTCAGCTTTAACTCACCAAATCCATATCTGACGGAGTATTTCGAAAACTCTGTCGCCAGACCTTTTCCCCATGCCTCTGTGGCGAAACGATATCCTAAGTTATTAATTACGATATCTGCATAACTGCTGATGCTCAGACCTCCAAAACCAATGATCCTTTCAGGACTATCCTGCAAAGAGATCGCCCAGTTTCCAAAACTGTGAGTTTCCCAGTGGTTGATCCAGCGAGCTAAAACAATTTGTGCATGCTGTATGTCAGGATATGGCCCTGCGGGGTTAAAGGTGTTCGTAGCCGGGTCGCCATAAATTCTGAAAAGGTCATTCAAGTCAGATGTAGTTACGGGGCGAAGATGCAGTCTGGTGAGTTGTAGTTGCAAAACAATTTCCTAAATAATGTGTTCATTAGGTTAGTTATATATCTGTTTTTATAGTTAGGGAAAAGCAGGTTCGCAACACCTCACCGTCAATTACCATACAGAGTTGTTGGCAATGATTTCGATGCTAGTTTACAGATCCGAATGTCGCTATGTCCGTTCCTCGCTCACAGCCGCCCTTGATCCTTCAGCGGACAGGTCAGGGTCATCAGCGCACATTAAAATGATCAAGGAATCTTTGTACCGGGGTCAGTTTTAGTAACCACTACAGTTTTTTGCTCATAAAGACGGTCGTTCCACCTTTGAACGGTTCACGTCTATCGATTTCATATCCGAGCGTCGCATATAATGCGATGTTCGCCTCGAACGCCTCGTTCGTCTGCAGGCGAATTTCCCCAAGCTCCGCTTGAGTTGCCTTACTTTCAACATGTGCCAGCAATGTACGGCCGATTCCGATTCCTTGCCGGTGGGGATGTACCGCAACATTTTCGATCCAAAGATGATCGGCCTGGAGCCATAGTTCGATCAGGCCGACCACTTCCCCTGCGACAATGGCGAGGTCAATGTCATGCTCACGGATGGCCTTATTAAAATCGGCCGTCATCGGAGTTGGTTCACGACCAATGACCGGAATCCATTTGGAATAGGCCGCGCGCACTATCTCACGCACCAATTCCGCTTCATTTTCTTCCGCTCGGCGGACCGAAAGGGCGACGTCAAGCGATTTGCTCATATAAACTCCTTGAAGCTCGGCTACCACTAACATGTGCAACATAGCAGGCTTTGCAGTTTTTCGACGAATTAACACCAGATTGGCACCACCAGTTTGACGTTGCAACTGCCAGATTACTGACACTGGATAAAATAACCAAAGTGTACAGTTGGGGGAGCAAATGAGGTAAGAAGGCGTGCTAGCGGCCTAGCTTTTAGGATTGACTCGATAGTTGGGATCTCCCCGTTATCATCAAATTCAACAGGTAGGTAACGTCCGCTTCACGCCCTGAGACATTCGACAAGCTTTTTATGGCTTCAGTAAGGGCGAGTGTCGCGCTTCGAGAGCCAGCAAATACTTTGCTTCATCGTACTGGGTTCTGGTCTTCCAGCAGCGGTAAA
>NZ_JAFMOS010000128.1 GCF_019049755.1 Rahnella perminowiae | reverse complement strand
CTGTGCATTTTTGTGTACGGGACTATCACCCTGTACCGTGCGACTTTCCAGACGCTTCCACTAACACACAAACTGATTCAGGTTCTGGGCTCTTCCCCGTTCGCTCGCCGCTACTGGGGGAATCTCGGTTGATTTCTTTTCCTCGGGGTACTTAGATGTTTCAGTTCCCCCGGTTCGCCTCGTTAGACTATGTATTCATCTAACGATAATGTGCCGGAGCACACTGGGTTTCCCCATTCGGGTATCGTCGGGTATAACGGTTCATATCACCTTACCGACGCTTTTCGCAGATTAGCACGCCCTTCATCGCCTCTGACTGCCTAGGCATCCACCGTGTACGCTTAGTCGCTTAACCTCACAACCCGAAGGTGTTTCCACCGTCGCATTGCGATTATTTGAGAGACTCTGTTACAGACTAATCCACCACTCAGTACAGATACGGAGAGTGATGTTCAGCTGTAAACTTTCAATTTTCAGCTTGTTCCAGATTGTTAAAGAGCAATATCTTAAACATGACTCGTTAAAGTCATCTTTAAGTTATTTTCTGTTCATAAAGAACAGGTGATAATGTCTTTCACACATTATCGGATTGGCGTCCCCAAGGGGATTCGAACCCCTGTTACAGCCGTGAAAGGGCAGTGTCCTAGGCCTCTAGACGATGGGGACACGAAAAATCCGTACCAGACCACCTGAGTGGTTTGGCACTTTTCGCATCAGCGTAAGGTTGCCCTTACCGCATCAACAGGTGCTCTTGCTCATTAATTTCATCAGACAATCTGTGTGGACACTGCACAATGCGTATCTTGAGGTAAGGAGGTGATCCAACCGCAGGTTCCCCTACGGTTACCTTGTTACGACTTCACCCCAGTCATGAATCACAAAGTGGTAAGCGC
>NZ_JAFMOS010000130.1 GCF_019049755.1 Rahnella perminowiae | reverse complement strand
GTGGGTTTCATCGCAGAAATGGGTGAGTGGATGGAAACCAGAACCGATTCATCCGGGAGTTTTTTTGATATCCTTGATGGCGATCTGTTCGAAAACTTCAAAAATATCAATGAAATTGAAGCGCTGTTAAGCCGGAGGTATAGCCATGTTAGCTTTTCCTCCTGACAGCCGGTTTATCAGCGCAGAAAAAATCGAAGACATTTGTTATCAGCGTCTGGCTGACCAGGTTCCGACACCTTTCTATGCCTACAGCGCATCGCAAATACGGGCAGACTTTTCAGCGTTAAAAAATTCACTTCCTGATGATATTCACTATTTTTATTCGCTTAAAGCGAATCCGAATAAAGCGTTAGTACGCCTGTTAAACCAGGCCGGAACAGGCTGTGAAGTATGTTCTCTGGCAGAACTCGAAACGGTATTAAGTCAGGGCGTCGAGCCGCAAGATATTATTTTCGTCGGCCCCGGAAAATACATTGCTGAATTAACGCAATGTTGTCGTATTGGTATTAAAGCTGTCGTCATAGAATCCATTGAAGAAATGAAACTGCTCAATGACATTGCAGCAAGCATAGGCGTTATACAAACCATTGCGTTACGCATCAACCCGGACTTTATTGGCGAAAAAGCCAAACTGGTGATGAGCGGCAAGCCCCGGCAATTTGGCATAGACGAACAACTTTTACCACAGGCCTTTTCCTGTGTCGGGCAGCAGAGTCATTTACGGCTCGCGGGGATCCACATTTATCTCGGTACGCGGATCCTTGACTGGCAGGCACTGGCTAAAAATACTTTGAATATTCTGTCGCTGGCCGAATCTTTGCAGAATACCTACAAGATTCATTTTGATTTTGTTGATGTCGGCGGAGGTTTTGGTGTCCGGTATTTTGACAAAGAAAAAGCGCTGGATATTGA
>NZ_JAFMOS010000129.1 GCF_019049755.1 Rahnella perminowiae | reverse complement strand
ATTGAGTATTCTTGGATGGAAAGATCTCAGGAAGTATCTTGGATTACCTGTAACTTTTATGGGGGCGAACTTCGAAAATTCATTGATTTATAAAGCAAATAAAGGGATGTTTGAAGAAATTAGTCTAGAAGGTCTACAACAACGAAAAGTACCTTTAGCTGAACGCCTTAAAGTATATTATTTCTCAGAAAAAATCAAATTATCAAAGACATGGAAGGATAGTGAACCCGTTCAACTCCTGCGTGTTTATGATTACCTCTCTGAAGTACTCGAAGGTCAGGAATACTACTGGACGAACAACAATACCGACAAGCAGAAGCTGCACAAGGCTTACAAAATAAGCCCTGATGCGAGGGGGCATAATGACTACAAAGATCGACGTACATGTGTCTGGCTTGCTTGTATGCGTCCTGACGACACAGAAGCGAAATTGTGTGAATTGCTATTGAAGATTACAGGTGAGGATATCCATCAAGCGAGAGAATACGAGAGCCTTCACCAGTTCGCGTTGAGAGGGGTATCACGCCAATTCGACAGTACCGAAACTCAGATTGTCTATGTGTTCGATAAATGGCAGGCTGAATCATTGAGTACAAATATTGAACATATTCCTGGAGTGCTGGAAAACGTAGCTCCAGGGGCACCAGGAAGGCCAAAAGGAGCCACAAACGCTAATAGATTGCCTGCATTGAGTGATACAAAATCGAAGCGTTTCAGTCGCTGGAAAAAGGACAATCCGGGGCTTGAATTGACTTCATTCCATGCATTCCTGAAAAGTGATGTTAATGCCGATCTCAGTACTGACGATACTACGGCTATGTTGAGCCGATTCGAAAAGGCAGTACAAAAAAGAGACGCAAACACAGTCCGAAACACCGACATGAAAAGCAATAGTATGTCCAAAAATAACCC
>NZ_JAFMOS010000131.1 GCF_019049755.1 Rahnella perminowiae | reverse complement strand
CGGTTATTCACCGTGCGGGGCTTTTTATGGCCTCAGGGCAAGCAAAAATCAGGCAATGAAGACAAAATACACGGCAATTGCCACGAAGAAACGGTAAATCGCAAACGGGATAAACGAAATACGTTTAATCACCGCCAGGAAGGTTTTAATCGCGATCAGCGCAACAATGAATGCAGAGACAAACCCTGTGACAAACATCGGTAAATCTGACATGTTCAGGAAGCTGTAGCTCTTGTACAAATCCAGAGCCGTCGCCCCCATCATCATCGGCACCGCCAGCAGGAAAGAGAACTCAGATGCCGCAAAACGGCTAATTCCCATTAACATCCCGCCACTGATGGTCGCCCCTGAACGGGAGAACCCCGGCCAGAGCGCCAGACACTGGAAAACACCGATCATAAATGCCTGGACGTAGGTGATGTCATCCACGCCCTCGGCACGCGGTTTTTTGGGTTTCAGCAATTCAGCAGCAATCAGCAAGATACCGCCGACAACCAGCGAGTACATGACATATTTTGGCTCAAACAACGTTTTGATTTGAGAGTGCAAAAGCAGCCCCACTACCGTTGCCGGAACCATTCCCAATATAATATGTAATAAATTCAAACGGCGAAAACCGGTGCCTTCGTGAACAGGCGGTTTACCGAAATGCAAACCTAACATGCTGAACAAACGACGCCAGAACATCACAACCACAGCCAAAATTGAACCTAACTGAATAACGACTTCAAATGATTTTGAGGTATCCCCGGTAAAGCCAAGAAGATTCCCGACAATAATCAAATGACCGGTAGAAGAGACAGGCAAAAACTCCGTGAGCCCTTCAACCACCCCCAAAATAGCCGCAACAAGCAAAGAATGACTTTCGACGATCATTATCGCACCCTACCCTTTAAAAGATCCGCTATGGGAAATATG
>NZ_JAFMOS010000132.1 GCF_019049755.1 Rahnella perminowiae | reverse complement strand
GCACAGGCAGGGATTATACCCTTTGCAGTTACCATAGTATCAATAGTGGTTGCTAAGGCATTTGCATCATTGGCCGCGACAGGCAATTCTTCATGGATGGCATTATGGTTTACTAATGATTGCATTACCCTACCCTGCAAAATGATTGTTTATTGCCAGTAAGCATTATCTTAACACTTCCCAATTCAACATCAACTACTGACTGAATTTTATGACAGAGCAACAGGCTACCGCTGTAGATTTTCCGGCATCGGCTTTCAACCCGGTTTGCCTGTCCCCGACCATGATACTTACTGCGGCACGGGAGTTGTAGTACTCAACAATTATGTATGCGGAGAATACCAAGGCGGAGGGTATTACTGATTTCATGGCCTTCGCAATACGCAGGCAAGCTGCCGGGCTCAGGCCGGCGTGTCACTTTCGGCATTGCAGAAAATGGAAGATGGCTCATCTATCGTAATAGTACGCAGGCATGTATACCTGTCAGCAAATCAACAGGCCAAACGCGCATGCAAAAATTGACGACGTTATGGCAATTCATGTGACTACTCTGGCACTTTTGGATAGTGATGGTGATGAGGCCCCTTTGAAGATTCTGAATGAATAAATGGTTGTATCATTCAGCACTTTTGATCAAGGCGTACCAGTCAACAGATGGGTAAAGCTTTAAGAAAAGATGGAGTGTTAGCCGGGTAGCCGGCGCGATAAATCACTAATCTTAAATATCTTATGCCGCAATCTGCTGATACGAACTAAGACTGTATCCTTCCAGCTACCGGGCTTTTCTATGCTTGCCGCAAGTAATTTTCAGTAATTATTGCGATCGTTTGAGATAAGACTTATCCTAAAGAACCATAAAGACTTATTAATCATTTAAAAGATGCCATTAAGCAATGGAATTTACATATGCCTATAAATC
>NZ_JAFMOS010000133.1 GCF_019049755.1 Rahnella perminowiae | reverse complement strand
ACCTTACATCACAATTTCTTATAAGAAATCTCATAATACCTCTCGCAATCACCTGTTCATTACGGTAATCTCCAATTCGCCTGCATAGAATTGTGCTAAAAACGCCCCGGTTCAGGAAAAAAACGTGCTCTGACACACATTTTCCCTTCAAGGCATTTGTCCCACAGATGTACGGCAGGTAGTCTCGCTTCGTTTGGCAATTTTAATAACGATTTAATCGTTAAGGACACCAAGGGATAACAACAATAATGGTCAAGTCTCAACCGTTTCTGAGATATATCACGCGGATAATTCCCGCGATTGGTGCAGCAATTATTCTCTCTGCATGTAGTGGTACACATTCTTCGAACACAGAAAACGCACAAACTGATATGCGTGCAGTAAATGGCAATGATGGCCTTCTACTGCAAGCCTCTCAGGATGAATTCGAAGCAATGGTTCGCAACGTCAACGTTAAATCCAAAATTATGGATCAGTACGCTGGCTGGAAAGGCGTTCGTTATCGGTTAGGCGGTGACAGCAAGCGTGGTATCGATTGCTCAGCGTTCGTACAGGTAACATTCCGCGAACAATTTGGTATGGATTTACCTCGTTCAACCTATGAACAGGAAGAGAAAGGCAAGAAAATCCAGCGCACGAAACTGCGTCCGGGTGATCTGGTTCTGTTCCGCGCGGGTTCTACAGGCCGTCACGTCGGTATTTATTTAGGTAACGATCAGTTTGTGCATGCATCCACCAGCAACGGTGTGATGATTTCCAATCTGAAAGAGTCCTACTGGAATGCACGTTATCGTGAAGCAAGACGAGTTTTAGCTAACGGTTAATGCCGTTACCTGATGATTTAGTTCTTGTTGTCCTATGCCAAGCGAATAAAAAAACGTCATCTTTGGATGGCGTTTTTTTATGCCTGTAATAAAGTGTATTAAAT
>NZ_JAFMOS010000134.1 GCF_019049755.1 Rahnella perminowiae | reverse complement strand
ACATCCCAGGATACTATCATCCCAATACAATCCCATAATCACTGAATCATTTAACTTTCTCGCATTTATATATTCATAGCAATACACTGAAAAACATAATAAAATCTTTGAATCCTGTAATCCTTGACATGATAATAATCATGGGATTCTGTAATCATACTCACCTATTAGGATTCCAGGATTCCGTGACTGAGAGTTGTTATCGTCACACTATCTCAGTATCGCCCATCTATATAATCCTGCAATCCTATAATCTTTGGAAAGATTACAGAATCCTGTAATCATAGAATACAACTGAACAAATGTTTCGGCGCCCAGGTGTGACGTCGTTTTTAATGATTTCATCTCATGATTCTTAGATTCCAGGATTCAAGTATAACGATGCGCTCACATCCTATAATCACAAGATTCCAAACGTTCAGCATCCCATACATTATGATAAACAACCTGAAATCCCGTAATCTTACAATCTCGAAATCCCACAATCCCAGAAGCACAGGTATCCCAAACCGTGAAAACTGAGATGTTGAGATGTTGAGATGTTGAGATGTTGAGATGTTGAGATGTTGAGATGTTGAGATGGTGAGATGTTGAGATGGTGAGATGGTGAGATGGTGAGATGGTGAGATGGTGAGATTTTATCTCAGGAGTATCTTACGTCCAGCGTGAAGATGGAGAAGTTTAAAACATGTCACATCACAGAATCCCATACTCCTGAGATTACAAAATCCTGCAATCCAGATGTATCTCTTAATCTCCATGGTTATTAAGCAATTCACGTCGATTTTAGAAATGCGCCTTGATGGGATCATAGAATCACCTAATCACCTAATCACGGGATTATTTCATCCTGAAATCAATTGGTGAATACTGACGAAGACAAGATAGAAATCTTGTAATCCTGTGATTTTAAAATCATGGGATATTATAA
>NZ_JAFMOS010000135.1 GCF_019049755.1 Rahnella perminowiae | reverse complement strand
ATATTAGGTAGCCAGGATTACAGTTGAAAAATAATATAAAACCTGAGTTGGATGATATTTATTTACATTAAATTAAGTGACATACCCCCATTTTTAACCGGTCTGATAAGTAGGATTAGTTAAGCGCTGAATATACTTTATTGGCGTAAAGCCATTCAGTGCCATATTGGGATATTCATGATTATAAAACCATAGGTACTGGGTGGCATATTCCTACACCTCATTTAGTGACGAAATAAGTGCTTTCCCAGACAATCTAATTAACGAGCTTTTTAAATTACACATTCCTTAATATTGTCCAAAGGTACCGGGAGAAATTATTTTAATTTACCATAACAAGGTCACGATGCTTATCTTCCCCCACATAAAAATAAGTTTCTCCCACTGGGCTAAATCCCAGACGTTTATAAAAATGGATAGCGCGTTCGTTCTCATCATTCACCAGCAGTCTCACGCTACCTGATACGCTTTGAAGTGTTGTACTGACGAGACTTTTAGCATGACCTACACCGTGAAATTCGGCCAGAACGTAGCAACGCGTTAGTTCCACTATCCCATCAGCCTTAGAAATCCCGAGCGGTTCAGGCCTAAGACTGAGCATACTATAACCAATTATTTTATCTTTAAAATCAATTACATGCACTATTTTTTCGGATAATTTGAGAATACTTTTAAAACACTCAACGTTCAAATGACTTTCGATGTAGCTCTTTAAATCATCAGTCGGTGTGCTGATTGGGCAAGCCATTGGAAAAGTAAGGCTTGCTAACTGACTGATTGCTTCAGCATCTTCCAATCTAGCCAGGCGAACAAGTGAATTCATGATAGGTTCCATTGTTTGATGTTTAATATTAACCCGTTCCGATAAAAAATCGAGTCTCTCGTGAATATATTCATCACATGTCAGACTTTTTTATAAATCGGATTTAGAT
>NZ_JAFMOS010000136.1 GCF_019049755.1 Rahnella perminowiae | reverse complement strand
GTGTTATTACTAGCGAGATTAAAGCAAATACCTGGAAAATGAGAGCAGCCTCACTGGGGAGTGTTGCTGCCGGACTCACAGTTATTATGGATATTAGCGATATGTTTGAAAAAGTCCAAAAGAAAGGTTGGGTTTCATGGTCAGTCGTTCTTTCATTTGCAAAGTTTTCTTCAGATACAGCATTTGCTCTCAGTACGATCAATGACATTTTGCTCAGTAAGAACAAAATACTGGCTGCGATGGGCAAACAAGGACTTAAGTTTACACTTTTATCGACAGCTACTGAAGGAATAGGATTAGGAGTGACAAGACTAGTTGGGTTTATGTCAACCTGGCAGGTGATGGTTGCTATCGTTTTTGCCCAAATGCTATACGAAATGTGGACTGATAATGAAATTCAGGACTGGTGTGAACAAACCGTGTTCGGAACAAAATCAAATAATCATAATACAATGTATTTAACTGCATACGACATATCTGCGTTAGTACAAAAACAGGAAGAATTATTACATACTGCTATGCAGATAGTATTTAACCTACCTCTTTCTGAAGAAGAAATTAAAAAAGCAGAAGACGAGAGAAGAAAACGCCAACAGGATATTAACACCCATTTTCGACTGAAATATTGACAGGATACTTCCATGGAAAAAGAAACAGATGAGCAACTAGTCAACTACACTAGTTGCCTAAGAAGCGAATATAGAGATCTAGAACGACTTGAAGTATCACTCGATTGCCTAGATATTTACATCGAACATAGATCTGAAAAAATTAACGAGTACGATGAAATGAAAAATCCAATCCAGGAAGAAGAGTCTTCGCCGGAAGCATATAAGAGAATGTTTATAGATGAAACACGCCTAAGTGTTATCAGGGCAGAGGAATACCTAAAGCAAGTTCAGGCAGAAATTAATTCTTTCCCTACTCCCCCTGAACTCCCCCCAACCAGTC
>NZ_JAFMOS010000137.1 GCF_019049755.1 Rahnella perminowiae | reverse complement strand
ATTTTGGTTTGTTCTCCTGATTATTTCGCCAAAATAACACCTCCATCACATGCTCAAGATCTTTCTTCTTTGTGCGGTCTCATCTTTGGTTATCCAGGTTTTAACTCAACATCTTGGACGTTAGAGAATATAGAGAATGGCGAGATCCGGTGCATACCAATCAAAAAATGCATGAGTTCTGATGATGGAATAGCATTACTAAATTGGGCACTTCAAGGGCATGGGATTGCATTACGTGAATCATGGAGTATAAAAAAATATATTGCCTCAGGGGAACTTATTAACATTCTCCCTGAATGGCATGAACCGATTAGCCCTATACAGATAGTACGAACCAGTCGTAATTCAATTCCAATAAGAATTTCAATGTTTTCAAATTTTCTGATTGAGTTTTGTCAAGATAAGCTAAATAAATAGCAATATGACCGGGAGTAAAATCCCGGCTGAATATAAGATTAAGCTAGGACGTGACTTGGCTTATCTTGTGACAGTCTTTCACAAGTGATTTTCCAAATAGCGTATAGCATGTAATGATGGAACTATGCATTATCACTCCATAGAAGACCTATCCTTTGGAGAATGATATGCCACTTGCATTGTTAGCGTTGGCTATTAGCGCTTTTGCTATTGGTACAACAGAGTTTGTTACTACAGGATTACTGCAAAATATTGCAAATGATCTCCATGTTTCTATTCCGCAAGCCGGATATCTAACTTCTGGCTACGCAATGGGAGTAGTGGTTAGCGCCCCAATATTGACTATATTGTTAGCACGTTTTAATCGCAAACATACATTAGTGTTTCTGATTTTATTATTTATTATCGGCAGTGTTATTTCTGCGCAATCCAGCAACTTTGAACAACTACTTATTGGTCGTGTCTTATCTGCATTTTGTCATGGCGCTTTTTTTGGAATCGGTGCCGTAGTTGCCACTACCGTAGTTGACCCAAATAAAAAGGCC
>NZ_JAFMOS010000597.1 GCF_019049755.1 Rahnella perminowiae | reverse complement strand
ACACTGTCTTCTTGAACAGTATCCTCTGACGTGATAGTTTCAAAATGTTACGGTTATTTAGGAGAAATCTTATGGCGACTTCCGTATTGGCTAACTGGCACGGTCATGATTATCAGGCTCGGTATTTCTGGATTGAGGCATCCCGGCTTAAAAATCCTCAACAAGATTTCGTCGCAGAAGTTTCCTATGAGGCCGACGGCCCTAAGGCTTTTGATGACGTCATTACCCGTTATAACCCCCCCCGTCGCAGCTCCGGACCCGAACGGATTCAGGCCGACTACTATCAAATCAAATTTCACGTTACGCAGGCTGTTAGCTTTGGATTCAAGGACCTGACTGATCCCGCCTTCATAAGCGCTAAGTCCTTCTCAATCCTTGAAAGGCTCAAACAGGCAAAGAGCACTGAGCCTGCCAATTCTGCTTTTCACCTTGTAACGACAGATCGAATTATCGATGCAGACCCGCTTGGTGAGATAATCAGTAATGTGGATGGCTCATTACGACTCGATAAGTTGTTTGATGGAACGACCGACAGGAGCCGTAAGGGCGAGGTTCGCAAGCTCTGGCGTGAACATCTCAAGCTTTCCACTGATCAGGAGCTGGAGCAGGTACTTACTGGCTTTCACATTCAACAGTCACAGCCCACGCTTGAAGCGATGCGTGAAAAAGTTAATACCAGCTTTCAGATCATTGGCCTGATCACCTGCGAAACCAGTTCGGAATTCCGTTTCGATGGCGCTGCGCGCGCCTTACGCAGTCAGAAACGTTATCGGTTTACCCGAGAGCAATTCACAGCCCTTTGCGTGGAAGAGAAATGGATCAGATCGGAAGCACCTGAAAGCTTCAGAAATGTTGCGCTACGCTCTTTCAGTGATGGGCCACTGGACATCATGGATGCACTTCCGGAACACACACTCTCCCTGCTTTCTCTCTTCGAAGGTCGCTTTCCCTCCCCAGGCATTGAGTGGAATGATGTTATTAAGCCCCAGGTAGAAACCTTCCTGACAGGTATCAGGCAGACGGAGCGTAAAGTTCGGCTGTTTCTGAATACTCACAGCTCTATTGCATTGCTTGCCGGTAAATGTCTTGGTCATAAGTCAGGCATGGAAATCGAACTGGTCCAGAAAGGGAGAATGGGCGACTCCATCTGGTCTGAGTACGAACCCCACAACGAAACTGCTGCGGTTATCGACATTGAGGCTGTTGGAACCGGAAGCGATGTTGCTGTAGTGCTCAGCATCACGAGAAATGCGCTGACAAAAGCGCGCGCTTACATACTCGCAAATCAGCCTGACATTGGACGGATCATTCATGTCACCCCCGCAAACGGGTACGGACAACGGTCGGTGAAAAACGGTTCGCATGCCGTAGCGCTTGCCGAACAGATATCCGATGCCGTCACGGATGCAGATTTACCGGTTGAGGGAAGCCTGCATATTTTCAGCGCTGCGCCGAATGCCGTTAATTTTTATCTTGGTCAGCACACCGATTTTCTGGGGACATGCGTCTTTTACGAGTATGACTTTGAACGTCAGCGAGATGCCTCTTACCTTCCTTCATTTAAGGTTTAATCACCATGGAACTTCAACCACAGTTCAACGAATTTTTAGGAAACATCAGGCCGACTGATAATCAGAAGGCTGACTGGAAAAGCGGCGCAAAGACCCTGCGCGATCGCCTGAAGAATTTCGAACCACTTCAGGATATCGTCGTATCGACGTTCCTGCAGGGCAGCATTCGTCGTTCAACGGCAATCCGTCCGCTGGGCGATAAGCGCCCTGATGTTGATATTGTCGTGGTGACCAATCTAGACCCTACACGGATATCTCCCACCGATGCAATGGACCTGTTCATCCCATTCCTCGACGAGTATTACCCGGGAAAATGGGAGCCTCAGGGACGCTCTTTTGGTATCACCCTCTCGTATGTCGAACTGGACCTGGTGATTACCGCCATCCCAGAATCAGGCGCTGAAAAAAGCCATCTTGAGCAGCTCTATAAGTCAGAGTCAGTTCTGACGGTTAACTCTCTGGAAGAGCAATCTGACTGGCGCCTGAACAGAAGCTGGGCCCCCATTGTGGGTGGGTTGTTTGAGAGCAACAGAGCCCAGGTAGAAGATGCCCCCGCTTCAGAATGGAAAGCGCACCCGTTAGTGCTTCCTGACAGAGAAAAGAATGAATGGGGCCGGACGCATCCACTCGCGCAGATCAGATGGACCGCCGAGAAAAACCGTCTTTGCAACGGTCACTACATCAACCTTGTCAGGGCGGTGAAATGGTGGCGACAGCAGAACAGCGAAGACCTGCCAAAATATCCTAAAGGCTATCCGCTGGAGCATCTGATTGGAAACGCGCTGGATAATGGCACCACATCAATGGCCCAAGGGCTTGTTCAACTGATGGACACTTTTTTATCGCGCTGGGCAGCCATTTACAATCAGAAAAGTAAGCCGTGGTTGTCAGATCACGGGGTTGCAGAGCATGACGTGATGGCGCGCTTAGCAGCCGAAGATTTCTGTTCATTTTATGAGGGCATTGCGGGTGCGGCGGAAATTGCCCGTAACGCGCTGGCGTCTCAGGAACCTCAGGAAAGTGCAGAACTCTGGCGCCAACTGTTCGGATCCAAGTATCCTTTACCCGGTCCTCAGGGCGGCGATCGCAATGGTGGATTTACAGTGCCAAGTAAACCAGCAGAACCACAGAAAACCGGACGCTTCGCTTGAGTACAGTCGTTCAGCAGGTGCCAGTAGAGCTGCAGGCAGCGTTCACCCTTATCAATAATGATCCAAGGATGCGGACGAACAATGCCTGGGCGCTCTCTGCTGACAAGAGATGGTCGCTTAAATTCACCGCCGGGCTTTCCGTATCCTGCTCCAGGTTTATGCCAGACAACAGCGTCTGGCATCTGGTCCTCTGGCAGGAAGAGGCTCAGATACGCATAGAGGTTTATCCCGATAAATCGGAAGGTATATCAGCAACGTTTCAGCACCAAAACTACAACTTTTCGGATGCGTCTACCCGCGGATGGACATCAGGAAATCCGTGCCTTGAGAATACGCCCGCCGCATTTGGTCGTAACTTATGGGGACAGGAACCCGAAGCATTACTCGACCGAATCAGCTGGCGACTCAGCAGGCTGCTGCTCTGGATTGACGCCGCTGCGCAGGAAAAACTTGCCACAACCGGGGATGCTGTTGAACTCCCCGCCTTCCCCGATCAGTCACCCTTTACCGTAATCGGTTTTAGCGAACAGACTGATGATCTCCCTTTCTGGGCATCGAAAACAGGAGAATGGGGGTTTGCAAGCAGCACTGGATTGCCCGGTGCGCGCGGTACCCGCTTTTTGCGTGAGTTTTTTGATAACAAAGGAAAGCTTATCCGGACAACCAAATGGTCCCCGTTCATGCGCAAAGGCGCGAGAACAACGAACGCAGTGTGGACTGTTTTGCCTACCCTCCCCGTTCTGTACCCATGGCAGGCACCCAGGACCTGGCAGGAGCTTAGCCGTTGCTTCGCACAATGCGGGTTATCACTGCCGGATCTCTTTTCAGATATTGGGCGTTCTGTCAGAGCTCTGCGCAAGCAACACTCGCCCGGATTACTCTTGCTGGGCTTTCCGCTGGAAAACAAAATTGGAGATGAGCCAACGCGCATTCACTGGCTGGCGCTGCATCTGGCCGGTCTCAGTAATACAATGACAAAACGCCCCGGATTCCGCCCAACGGAACGGAATCGCAGAGCCTGGGATCGCGAACAGCCATTTTCACAGGAGCCCATCAGGTGGGTGAGGACGCAGAACTGGGCTGCCGACCAGCTCAGAACACGTGGCGAAGCAGCCAACGACATTCGCAGCAAAAAGGTGCTGATAATCGGTGCAGGCTCACTGGGCAGCATGATTGCAGAAAACCTGATGCGCATGGGTGTTGTCAGCCAGGGCATTCTGGACGCAGACCTCCTACAGACCGGAAATCTGAGCCGTCACACCCTGACAATGACGTCAGTTGGCCATAACAAAGCGGCCGCGCTGGTTGAACATCTGAATCGTATTCTGCCTGACGCAAGTGCACGTTCATTCAGCTGCGCGTTTCCCCCTGAGAGTGAGGTCGCAAAAAACTCACTGCGTCAGTACGACGTGATCATTGATTGTACCGGTGATGATGGTGTTCTTAAGTCATTGGCGGCATTTGACTGGCAAAGTGAAAAAATATTTATCAGCCTGGCGATGACATGGCGAGCTGAGGGTTTATTTGCCTTTGCTGCCAGTGAAACAACGTTTCCGGTTAAGGATGCTTCCAGCCGCTTCGACGCCTCGGCGTCACCTGATATCGAGATGGATGAGGCGAGAATAGAAGGCATCGGGTGCTGGCATCCTGTATTTCCGGCCCGTGCCGATGACGTACAGTTATGGGCGGCCGTCGGAACAAAATTCATTTGCCGGGTGGTCAGTGCGCCAGGGAGAATCTATGAATATTTTAAGCAGATGCCTGATGGCACTGTCGAGAGAGAGCCGCATGAGTATTAAAGATGTGACTTTTTCGAGTGAGAGCGCACTTTATACGGTCGTCATTAGCTCCTCAACCATTGAGCAGATGGTTTCCGAATGTCTTAAAGCTGGCGTAAATGAAACAGGTGGCATTCTGATTGGCTCATACAGCGAAGACAATTCTACGGCAATGATCGTGGAAGCCACGACCCGACCTCCGGATTCACTCGCTGGCCGGACTACATTTCAGCGGGGCGTCAGAGGGCTGAGGTCATTACTTCATACCCGCTGGAAAAAAGGATTGTATTACGTTGGTGAGTGGCATTTTCACCCAGGAGGCTCACCCGAGCCCAGTGGTGATGACTTCAGGTCCATGACAAGCATTGCAGCGAACCCTGACTACCAGTGCTTGGAGCCTGTAATGATTATACTTGGAGGGGATCCGGCAGGCTCTTACAGTCTGAGTGCCAGTGTATTCCCAAGGGGAGACACCCCCATCAGACTGCGATAGGTACTGATTTAATATCCGTCCCCTTTGTTTTCCATCAGACCATGGTCTTCAGGCCCGAAGCGCCACTTTTTGCGGCCCGGCAGAGCTTCGCGCTCTGCCGGTTCGCTCAGTCGACAGATACTCAGGCTGGCCAGCGAGCCGAGGTGTTCATTGTGTGCGGCGTCACTTAATCATCGGTTCCATGAACGATTTCGGTTGAGGTGCTTAATACAAACCACACACGCTTACAAAACCGCTTTCCGAAACAAGAAAACGCGGGATTGCAGAAATGATCGCTTTCAGAGCGACCATTACCAGTCCATAAAGCCTGTGTCATTACCATCTGCCCCGCCGTTGATTCAAAAAGAATGCTGTCATCACTATCCGCTTTTCGCTCAGGCTGTGTGAAAACCCTAGTCCAAAACTCATGTGAGCGTGTCTACGCAAAATCTGAAATTAATCGACCGGTTAGTAGAGCCGAATTTTACGTATGAGCGCGGTTTTCAGCTCTGTTTTTGGCAGTTTCAGCGGCCAAAAAAGTTTTCACACAGCCTGCGCTCTTAACTGACTGTCATATTGGGTTGTGTACTGTACGAGAAAGCTGTATAGCGATATGAGCTAATGCAATTAATCACATGGAGTAACTACACATCAATCCCTTCTTGGGGTTGTTTTAATTCCACTGCAGGAACATGACTGTTCGTTGCTCGCCCTGTCTGGGCTCCGCCTCACTCATGTCCCTACAGCGTTACTGTTTTAAAAGCCCCCTTCACGCAGAGCCCCATTCCTTTGCAGTGCATTCCCACTCAAAGCTTATCCATCAAATAACGATGCGCTTTGGATGCCGCGCTGGCGGCCTTGAAAATATAGCGCTTGTCGTTCTTCAATGCTTTCAGCCAGGAAGCGATATAGCTTTCATGCTGGACCTCCCCGACAATCCCCAGATCCGCCACCAAGAAAGCGCTTCCCAGTTCGGCGATCAACTCCTCAAAAGCATAATCCTCACTGCCAAACTTCCCTTTCATTTCTCGGTTCAGCCGACTTTTTGCCCCGCTCCAGTGAACCAGCTCATGCAGGCCCGTAGCGTAGAAATTGGCCGCGTCGGCAAAAAGATACCGTTCCGGTAAGCGGATTTCGTCAGTTGATGGTGCAAAAAAGGCATTCTGTCCCTTCTCGATGATGGTTGCCCCACTGTTACGGAAAAGCGCTTCCGCACGCGGTAAGGGCTCAAAGGTCTCTGCCGGGCAAACTACTTCGTCACTCAGATGCAAACCATCAATTTGCTCAACATTAAACACGGTGAACGTCTTCAGCATCGGGATAAAGTCAGTTTCTCCGTCGTCATTTTCCTTTTCCAGTGTGGTATAGAAAATGGCGGTAGTGCCATGTTCCCCTTTACGCACCTGCCCGCCTTCCGCTTGCGCCTGTTTGTAAGTCATCCAGCGTGAATCATTGAATCCCTGTTCTGACGCACAGCTCCACAACAACATGATATTCATCCCGCTGTATGCAGCGCCAGTCGCATAATTTGAAGGTAGTCCTGACATGCCCGGTACGCGCTGCCACGGGCAAGACCACGGCTTAACTCCGGCTTCCAGTGCCGCAATGATACTGTCAGTAACTGCCTGATAAATATCGGTTCTATTTTTGGAAAATTTCGTTTTTGAGGAGCCTGACTGCTCCAGCGGGGATACGCTGGTCGCCGTTGCGGCGTTAGGTGAGCTAGTCTGGGTATGCTGGGAAATCGTCATGGTTTTTTCTCCGTCAGTGGTGTGATTTTCGTCTTCGTATCGCCTGACGGTTCGCTTTCCCGACATCGTTCCGGCACGCAAGGGCGCAGAATGCGTGCCATTTACCCTTGCGGGACGGGTTGTGTTGGGAAACGATTAGCCGGAAGCTGATACGGGAACGGAAATCACTGGGGAGAAAAAACTGCCCCTGCATAGTCGGGCGTAGCGCCCCTTATGCAGCAAAGGCGAAATGGGTTTGGGGTTTAAATAGCGGTATTAACTCAGACCTTCTTTGGCAGTATGACCTTCTCACCTAAAATGCACTCAATTAGTCACGAATCCACTATTGATGGGTAAGATCACTTGCATATCACGATTACTAAATGTGATGAATGTCGATAAGTTGTATAACGCGGTCAGAAGTTGATAAAACAGTCCCCCAATAAAGAAAAAATGCCTTACTATCTCTGGTAGAAGCAAGAAAAATCAGGCGCGGCGTTCCTTTCTGCAGGAATATTTGGGCTATTCAAAGCGAAGCATTTTGTAACTATGAATTCAATCTTCTATCTTGAACGTAATTTTACGCACAGTGACAGGACGTACACAGAGACAGAGTTGCTGGCTGCATCAACGCATATTGTTGTGTTAGCAGAACCCGGTGGCGGGAAAACAGAGCTGATGAAAAATATCGCTCAGAAGTTGAACACTTCTGTCTTAAATGCCAGCGTATTTGCTTACGTGGGAGCAGATAAAGAAAATAGCCCACTGGTAATTGATGCCGTTGATGAAGTCGCTAGGATCGATCAATCAGGTATTCATAAACTCCTTGCACTCGCCAGAACATCAAAGCCGACTCGCGTAATCATGTCAAGCAGGTCAAGCGAATGGGGGCTGGCTTCTACCAGTATTTTTGAGAAATTTCTTGGTTTCTCTCCTATGATTGTGAGGCTGAGAGAATTCGATCAAAGCGAACAACACGCCATCTTTAAGCACCATGCACCAGAAGAAGACTTCTTTGCATTCCAGACCGAAATAACACGGTTTAGTTTAGAAATGTTGTTACCAAACCCTCAGTTTCTGAAAATGTTCACCGATGCCTACTTAGAAAGTGGCAGGCAATTTGCTGACAAGCGTTCAATCTTTGCTTTAGCGGTCGAACGACTGGCTAAGGAAATCAATCCAGATATTACGAAAGCCTTTATATCTCTTTCAGTTGCACAGAAGATCGCATTTTCTGCCGAGGTTTATGCCAAACTTCTGTTGTCGAGCGCAGAGGGAGTCAGCACCATCGACGTGACTACAAGCCGGATGTATCCAATGCTGACAGAGTTATTTAGCGGCAGTACTGCCTGTTACGACATATTGTCAACTCAGCTTTTCAAACCCGGCGATAAGGAAGACCAGCACCGCCCGGTTCATAAGATCGTCGCTGAATACTGCGCAGCAGATTATCTTATTAAACGAATAGCCGACCCAGGGGATACTCTCAGTTTAACAAAGTGCTTACCTGTCATTGCACCGAATGGTACTGCCAGGGATGAGTTGAGAGGTCTGCTCGGATGGATGGCGGCATTAGGCAACAAGTCAGTACAGGAATCCATTATTGAGCTTGACGCCTATGCAGTTCTCGCAAACGGCGATCCATCACAGCTTGAACGCTCATCGAAACGAAAACTTCTTCATCGACTCAAAGAGATTGAAGCCGCAGACCCTTACTTTCGTCGGAGCGATTTCTGGCGTCGGTTCAGCGCGGCTGATTTTTTCACGCAAGATGTTATTGAAGAAATAAAGCCTCTTTTAACGATTGGTAATGATGGTCATTTACGTGATTTAATTTTAGAACTTCTGACAGACTCACCAGTAAACAGTCAGTTGACGCCTGAATTAAGTCTGCTTACCTTAAATCCCAACGAGTCTAAACACATTCGTACCTTAGCAAGCAAATGCTTACTAAATGTCAAAGAGTACGATTTTATTGGCGCTTTAGCCGTTTTAATTTTTGAAGCCAGTAATATTTCACTCAATATTGCAGCTAACATCATCGAAGTTACAGGACCAGATAAATTTGATCACAAATATCTCTCTGGATTCTTACGCGTCTGTGCGAACCTCTATCCCGATCACAAAGAACAATTTGAAAGGGTCATTGGCTCTCGTTATTTTATTAAAAAGCTTATTTCCTGTTTTTCACAGCATACTCTTGAACTTCTTCTAGACGAATTAACCAATAATCTTCATTGCCATTGTGGGAAAAGATCCTATGAGTGTGACTGTCGCAATGGAATAAGCAAGATCGTCGGTTCAATGGCTGATCGCTATTTTGAATTAGCTCAAGCGCCGTTTGACCCTGTGAGGATCTGGCAATGGATAGGTAATCTCAATTTTCATCGCCAATGCCAAGCCGATCAAAGTAGGTCGGTACAGGTGCTTCGGGAAAATGACACACTTCGTCAGGAGATCATTGCCCATGTGTTCGGGCCACTAACGGATCGTAATGAAATATTCAACACAAGAGTAGAAAAGTTCGACGGACATCTGCACTCACACTCAGGCCTCCATTTATGGAGGAATGACTATAAATTTATCCTAAATCTGGCGTTTAAAATAGATAATGTAGACCTGTGGGCGAGTTTTCTTACCAGCCACCAACGCTACAGAAACAAGGAAGAGCAAGGTCCCGATGATTTACGCACGCAAATGCGTCAGCACGCCCTTTCCAAACCCGCATTTATGCGCGAATGGGCCAGATACAACAATGCGATGCAATTATCCGCGCAGGATCATCAGGTCTGGAGATTTAGACATAGCCGAAGCAGGAAACGTCATGACAGAAAGCAGCAAGAGATCCATGCCAAAAACATAAAATTTGTTAATGAAAACAGAGATATTATAGAGTGTGGTCGTCACTGGGGTTGTCTGGTGCGTTTTGCAGAACTCGTGCTCATGAATCCGGAAAAAATTGAATCTGAATTTGGTGACGAGAAACTGGTTCGGACTGCGTTGCGAAATTGTCTGGATTTTATTACCTCCGAGGTTCCCACACTTCACGAACTAGCGGCCCTGCAATGCAAATCAAAATGCAGACATTCTGTGATGATTTTATATGCAGCTTGTCTGGAGATTCTACGTGCAGAAGGCAATCTTGAATGTGTCAATATTGAGTTACTTACAGCCTTAAGAACTAACATTCACATGGGATACAACTCAGTTTCGGCGGAAGAACGTGACGCGCTACAGACTGAAATCGACCGCCTCATTTTTCCTGATAGTGAAAATGCTGAAAAATATCTCCGACAGTACGTAGAACCCCAACTCGCTCAGCCATGTCCTCATCCTGAAATCTGGATGTTGAGTGGAGAAGAGGTCTTTCGTCATTCACGCGCTAAACTTTCCATTGAATGGCTTCGTCGTTTTACTGATTTATCTTTTAACTCAGTAGATACACTTTTTGAAATTGCTGCTCAATATGGCGATCGTGGTGATTTAAAAGAGATTATTGCAGAGCGTTGCTCAGAGATTATATCAGGCTGGCCCAATCCGACAGAAGATGAGGATTTTGAACGCAAGCGAATATTCTGGCTGGTACGGGAGTTCTACTTTCTCGAGAGCATTACAGCTACTTATTGGGCATGGCTAAAATCTAACAAAGATAATTTACTGCATTTTTATGAACGTTCTGGGCGCATGAACCGAAGTGAGCACAGTGCCTGGCCGGAACTTACATCAATTAAGGTTGAAGCTATTTTAGACGCTTTCTTTGAACAATGGCCGCGTGTTGAACTGCCAAGTCATTGGGGCAGCGATAGCCCTGAAGAGGAAAAAGCCTACCGCTTTTTAACTGATTTAATTTGGTCACTTGAATCAGATATTCCTGACAATGCAATACCTGTACTGGGTCGCCTTCTTACCGATCCACGTTTCACAAGCCAGCACAAAGGGCTGCAAAGTGTATATGCTGGCCAGCTCAGGAAAAAAGCACTCAGGGATTTTGAACCACCTACGCCAGATGAAATAGTCCAACATCTGGATTGTGATTCAGTGGTTACTGTTGAAAGCCTGCGTCGGTTAGTTCTTCAGGAGCTTCATGATTTCCAGAAAGCGATTGATGGCGGGGAGTTTAACTCGGCAGATCGCTTCTATGAAAAAAATAAACGCCTTGATGAGGTAAAGTCTACGGAGATCATTGCTGAACGTCTCAATTTAAGACTCGAACCTCAGAGCATATCGATAACACCTGAGCATCAGTTAAAAGGTCAAAACAGGAGTGACTTCACGGCATCTAAGTTGATTGGTGGAAAAAGACGGCTGCTGGTTACGGAAGTCAAAGGCCAGTGGCACAGAGAGTTATATTCGGCCGCGTCAGCCCAACTCTATGATCGTTATTCTATCCACCCAGATGCCGAGCAGCAGGGTATTTTTCTTGTTATATGGTTTGGAGAGAGTGAGACCGTTGCAGGCCGCAAGCTCCACGGCATCAAAACCGCTCAGGAACTTAAAATCAGTATTGAAGCAGTGTTACCGGTTGATCTCCGTGGTTTAATCGATGTTTTTGTTTTAGATGTTTCACGACAGAGTAAACATTAGAATTAGTAACATAGCCCCTACTTTGAATTTCTTGAGGGTGTTTTAAGTAATACACTATAAAAGAACTCAACAGTATTGTTACATCGAACATAAATATCCGATATCACCGCAGGTGTGATAGCAGGCATTTACCACCGAGCGATTAACTAAAATTGGTGGTCATTCTGGTGGTCTTGACAGGCAGCAGATTCAGGTTTAGCTTACTTATTAGCCAGTTACTGGCAAAGGCGATCCCAGTCAGAGGAGCCAAATTTAGAGAAGCCCGCTTAAGGAAACTTAAGCGGGCTTTTTGTTTTTAGCATATTGCCTGCTTTTGATTCACTCCGTTGATGAACGCTGCGCGCTCGTTAGCAGTGCCGGCAACTCTTTTTTCAGTTCTTCAATCAAGGCTCTCACTTTAGGAAGCACCACATGAGTCCTTGGCCATATTGCTGAAATGGGGGTAGGCGGTGCCTGAAATGAAGGTAAAATTGTAAGAAGCTGCCCCTTATTAATTGCATCACCGCACAACCAGTCAGGAAGTTGCGTCACCCCACATCCGGCAATAGCAGCCTCCAGCATGGCTTGGCCATTATTGAAACGGTAAGCTGAGGAAACGACATGCCTTACAACGAGCTCTTCTTTACCCCGGATTAACCAGTAAGTTTGCCCTTCTGAGGGCAACCCTGAAATGCAGCTGTGCGATGAAAGCCCACGAAGGTCAACGGGGGTGCCTGCCCGCTTCAGATAGCCCGGAGAGGCGCAAATAATAAACCTTTGCTCGCCCAATCGTGTGGCTACCAAATCACCTGAGTCAGGCAGGGGGCCAAGTCTCAGGGCCAGGTCAAAGCCGTCTGTTGCCGGGTCACGAACCCGATCGCTGAAATCCACTTCGATATTCAAAGCCCGGTATTTTAAGGCCATGATATTGAGTAAGGGCATAATGAAAAGGTGCCCAAAGGCCACGGGTACCGTCAGGCGCATCAGTCCGGAAGGTTCCACTATCCCCGCCTCTATTCTGCTTTCGGCATCTGAAATCATATCCAGCGCATCATTGCAGCTATTGAAATAGATCTCACCCTCCGGTGTCAGTGACAGGCTGCGCGTACTGCGGTTGAGTAAGCGAACCCCCAGACGTGTTTCCAGACGTTTGATGCTTTTGCTGAGTGCCGAACGCGTCACGCCTAAACCGTCAGCTGCAGCGACGAAACTGCCTTTTCTGACGACTTCAGTGAATTCTTGTACACCATTGAGTTGTGCCGTCACAAATATTGGTTCCTTTATATCAACACTGAGGGGCTTTTTGACCGGCTAATCACGGCCTTAAAATAAAGATAAGATCCCTGACAATACATTTTTACCATGAAATGTCTTCAGGAGACAGAATGAGCGAATTATTGAATGTCTACACAATGAATGAAATAAGTCTTAATAATCGTGTCGTTATGGCACCAATGACCCGATCGCGAGCTTACAACCTTGTTCCCACTGACAGTATGGTCACTTACTATCGACAGCGCGCCACAGCAGGTTTAATTGTTTCCGAAGGTTCACCAGTTTCAATGGAAGGTCGTGGACAAGCTTACACACCGGGAATTTATACTGACGAACAGATAGAGGGGTGGAAGAAGGTTACTGAGGCGG
This sequence comes from Rahnella perminowiae, assembly GCF_019049755.1. Taxonomy (GTDB): domain Bacteria; phylum Pseudomonadota; class Gammaproteobacteria; order Enterobacterales; family Enterobacteriaceae; genus Rahnella; species Rahnella perminowiae. Next base: position 12,881 of record NZ_JAFMOS010000597.1, on the reverse strand, counting down.
TACATCGGCAAGGCGGGAAAATATTCATTCAGCTTTGGCACGTAGGACGTTCCTCACACATTGCTCACCAGCCTGATGGACAGGCACCGGTCAGTTCTGTCTCGCGTATTGCAGAAGGCTGTACAACTCACATTCCCGGGGATAACTATCAGTCTGTGCGCGCATTTCACAGCCAGCCCCGCGCATTAACAACGGATGAAATACCTCGGGTGACGCAGGATTTTGTCAAGGCGGCTAAAAATGCCATTTAGGCGGGATTTGACGGTATAGAGATCCACGCTGCTAACGGCTACCTCTTTGAGCAATTTATCAACGGTGGACTTAACGACAGAAAAGACCGTTATGGCGGTAATATTGCCAATCGCCTGCGATTTACGCTGGAAACTGTGGATGCGGTCTCTGCCGCCATCGGGAGTCACCGGACAGGTATCCGTATTGCACCTTTTGGCCGCCTGCAGGATATGCATGGCTTTGATGATGAGGAGGATACCTGGTTAGCTTTGGGTATTGAAATGCGTCGCCGCCAACTTGCTTATGTGCATTTGAGCGATCAGGAATCTCTGGGAGCGCAGGCCATTCCTGCCGGTTTCCTGACAAAGTTTCGCGAAACCTACGAGGGAACCCTCATCATCGCGGGCAGCTATACACAGGAGCGTGCAGAGCTGGCACTCAGGGAGGGTTTAGCCGACTTAATCGCATTTGGGCGTCCTTTCATCGCCAATCCGGACCTCGTGAAACGCATGAAGAACGGTTGGCCTATTGCTGTTCCTGACAAGAATACGTTCTACACCGGGCAAGATGGAGGTTATATAGATTATCCCATGTATAACGTGGATTAAGCTTCCCTGAAACAGCAATGCATCTGGAATGCATCCGTAATTCATCTAAACCAATAAATGAAAATACGGTTAATAAGGCGCTGCGGTTGATGGAACTGTATTCAATGAATGTTGATGGAGCTACCTTTTGCAAGCGCCTGATTCTAATGCGCTCAGTGTTACTTTTATATAAAGTACTGAATCATAAGCGCCGGAATACGCAACCCCCTTTTTAAATCAACGGCGTTGCCAAAAATTCCGGTCGCTGTTCGGCCACCAATCTAAACCTGGCCACTTCCGGATATCGCGCACAGTTCACGGTATCCGGCAGCATCAATTCTGTAAAACTCCAGGCCACTGCGATACTGATACCGGCCACGGACAGCATATCAGGATGACCTTCCCGCAGGCCGTTCTCCAGTGTCTGCCATGCGCCGTGAAGCTGTTGAGTCACGCGAGTCACCCAGGGCTGATGCTGTTTTTCTTCTGGCCTGAGACGCTGCTCGTAAACAAGCTGTACCGCTTTCTCGCAGGCTGCCAGGGCGAATCCTGTAAGATGCAGATCCCGCAATTCTTCCGCTTCGGACGATGATGCCGGTGCAGCAGAATGAGTGGAATATTTTCCGAGGTAATGAATGATCAGTGTTGAGTCGATCAGTACCTGATTATCATCTGTGATAAGGGTTGGAACTTTGACTGCCGGGTTAATTTTTGTGAAGGCATCAAAATCGCTGAATACCGAAAGCGGTCGATGTTCAAATTCAATACCCATTACTTTCATATAAATAGCCACCCGTCTGACATAGGGTGAATCCAGCATTCCGATCAGGATCATGGCTCTACCTCATATTATGTTGATTAACAAAATCAATTAACTGTGCGGCGACAGGTAAGGGTACATCTTCCATTAAAAAATGTCCGGCCTGTTGATAGATATGCAGCGTGGAAGAGACGATATCGCGCTGCAAACGCTTTCCATACTCAACGGGTTGCCATTCATCTTCCGCGCCCCATAAAATCTGCACAGGTAACCGGAGTTGCGGAAGTTTTTCTGCAAAATCAGCGGTGTAACAGGCATTATAGTGCGCAACCTGATGCTGATAGAATGAAGCCTGGCCCACCACACCGCAAAGCGGCGCGAGATAACTTTCCAGCCGCTCCTCTGTCATAAGATGCTTATTAAAAACGGCCATCTGCAACTGGCGGGACATTGCGCGGTAATGCTCAGTGGCAGGTATCCGCGCATAATCCGCATAGTTATCCCGCATATCTTTCCATGTGGATGAAGGCCAGGAGTCGTAGCTCGGAATATCTGCAAGTGTAAGTGTCTGCAGAAGGGATGGCCTGTCGAACGCCAGCCGGAGCGAAATTGCCCCGCCGATATCGTGACCAAAAAGATGCGTTTTTTCGAGTTGCCAGTGTTCAAGCAGCTTCAGCAGAAAACTCGCCTGTGAGGCAACCGAAGTATCAGCCGTCAAAGGGCGCTCGGATGCGCCAAACCCAGGCAGGTCATAAAGGTGAACGCGAAACCCCGCATCGACAAATACCGGAACCAGTGTCTGCCAGATTACAGAATGTGCGGGAGTACCATGCACCAGCACCAGAGGTGTACCTGAACCATGGATCCCGGTCGCAATGCGGCAACCCTTTATCAAAACGTTGCTATTCAGTAATGCATTATTAGCGGGCATAAGCTTTCTCCGTTGTGCTCGTTTCAGTCAGGCTATCCGTTGACTGAATATGACACCAGTGACATTCTTTCCCGATGTAAACCAACTTTTGTCATAAAAAATGAATAAACGACTCTCCGTTGATTCGCTCAGAGTTTTCAGAACTGTGGTGCAAACGGGCAATATGAGTAAGGCTGCATTACTCCTCAATCTGAGCCAGTCCGCCGTAAGCTGGAAGCTCAGACGGCTTGAAGATCATCTTCAATGTCAGCTGTTTATGCGCATCGACGGTAAAAGCGTTCCGACGGAAAAGGGCAGCGTTTTATTGCGCCATGCGGAAAATATACTCACGGAGCACGATAATGCCGTGGCCTATTTTTCTCCTTCTGCACTCCGTGGAAAGCTGCGAATTGGAGTCACGGAACACATCTCAATGACCGAAATATGTGGGGTTATCTCAACCTTCACGCATCACCATCCTGAAGTGGATATACAGCTGGTTGTTGAGCAAAGTCATCTCCTTCGTCAGCATTTTTCTGAAGGAAGTCTGGAAATCATCTTACATCAGGATTTCACGGGCACGGCATCGCCGGAAGACCAGGTATTATGGAGTGAAAAGTTATACTGGTGCGCAACGCCTGCGTGGCGGTATGAATCTGATAAGTGCCTGAAGCTTATTACGTGGGGACCGGATTGCTATTACCGTAGCCTGGCCGAGGAAAAACTTCGTCAGTCAAAGATTCCGTTTACTGTGATGCTGGAGTGCCCCTCGGTAGCGGGTATGCTTGCAGCGATAACGACTGGCCTGGGTGTGGGCATAATCAATCAATACAGCATTGATAAAGCGGTTTGTAACGTGTCCGGGTTTGAGATGATGATGCCGCTGCCGTCGGTAGATTGCCTGTTGCGCGTGAACGAATACCGCTTTAATCCCGCAAGCGAGGCCTTCTGCCAGATGCTGACCAGGGTGATGCATAAACAGCGGTAGTGAACTGACAGGCTTTTAATTGATTCATACAATGATTGTCATCAATGTCCGCTTCTGACACAAAACCGTCCGCAAGAGATTTCAATGAGCAGCAAGAAGCGGACGTCAGCCAGAACGCAGGCCTGGCGAGCGATGAAAGCAGTTATATCGCGGGAGCAGAAATCTGTGTGGACGGTGGGCTGACACAGGTTTAGTTGTAGCGCTTGCCTCTGGCACTAAACTGCCTACACAAAGGATTTCGTTGGGCAGCCAGCTGTTCTTAATTTTGGCCGATCACATTGGAGAAGAAAGGCAGGTTTGGCTATGGGACTGGCAACATCGCCTTTTTAACATGGGTCATTGCTGCCAATAAAAAACCCGCCGGGGCGGGTTTTAATGTTTGCGGCAAACTGCAGATTAAGACTGCGGATCCACCGGCTGAACTTCAAGCGAAACCATACCGATGCCCAGCTTACGCGGCTGGAAGCCACCGCTGGTCCCTTCGGTGGGCTCAGTCGGCTCCGGCGGCGTGATCACGATACTCTGCTCCGCCCCCGGGTTGGTGAACTGTACTTTCACGATGCCGTCAGTATCACCAAAGGTCACAAACTGTTCCTGATCCCCGACGCGGACAGAAACCGGCTTATCAATATTATTACCGTAAGCACGTGCGCGGATCACCACATCAAAAGTAGCGGGCAGCGGTTTGACATAATCAATTTTCACCGACGGTGCCAGATTGGCATCTGACCAACGTCCCCAGTTTTCAACGGCAGACACACCGGTAATCGCTTTTACCTGCTCCGGCAATCCCGGCACCATAAAGGCAATGGCTTTAGACTGGTAGGTAGTGGCCGCATCGTCAATGTTCAACGCATTCAGGGTTTGCTGATAAATGGCGTTACTGCCCGACGTGTCTTTCGCGAAGTCTACTTTACCTTTGAAGGTATCGCCGGTGGCCTGCACAATTGTCGGCTTCGCCCCGAGGTTGCCCGATGCAACACACAGGCCGGTATTGAGCGACAACTCCGGTGCCCACACACGGCCCATTTCGTAGCATTTATCGACCCAGACAAAGTTATCGCTGGTCGCCAGTCCGGCCAGCTGTTTTTTCAACGGCGTTGACAGATAGACATCGAACATCGGTTCAATTTTGTCTCCCGTGACCTTCAGAATAAACGGCGTTTTGATGGTCATGCCGGAGAAAGTAAAGGTACTGTCTTTGGTATTCACCGCATAATTTTTGATGCTGTTCGGGAAGCCCCATTGTTTGATGACCGCCGGTTTCCAGGCATTCACTTTGTCATCAATATTCAGGAACTGCGCGGTCATAGAGGTCGCAGAAACACCACTGCGACCGAGACCGATATAGTTATCGCCGCCCATCATATCCAGTATGGTCGCACCATTATCCAGCGTACTGCGTTTCGCCGCATTGAGCTCACCCACCGGATGACGCCCGTCAAGGACGAAGAACAGGTCTTTACGGTTCTGTTTAGTCAGAATGTTGTATGCCGTGTTGTTCATTGCCAGATGGTCGGAAGACACCACAATGACGGTGTTATCAAAATAACCGGACTTTTTAATCTTATCGATAAAGGCGGCAATCAGTTCCTGACTACAGGACACGGCACTCAGTGACTGGTTAGCTTTACCGTTCACTTTATATTCCTTGCGGGTACAACCCCGGGAAATAAAGCCATCAGGATGATGCGTGTCAACGGTCAGCGTAAACAGTGAAAATGGCTTACCTTCCTGACTCAGCGTGATGAACTTTTTATACACTTCATCCAGCAAGGTGTCGTCATACCAACCCCAGTCGTTTTTGTAAGACGGATCCGCCACGGTCGGACGCAATTCGTTGTAGCCATAAAGATGGTCGAAACCATGGGATTTCAGGAAAGTACCTTTACCTGCGAAAGCCAGTTCTGCGCCCTGATAGAAATAGTTGGTATAGCCGGCACCTTTGAGCACGTCGCCAAGACACACGTTTTCCGGGTAGAAGGTCGCCAGTGCACTGGAGGCATTGCCATCAAACGGCGCAAACAGCGGGATCCCGCACTGGGAAGCCACCATACCGGCGATGGTATAACCCGTGCCCGGCAACTGTTTGGTATTAGTGAAATCAGTGCTCTGCGCTTTATGGCGATTTAATTCGGTCGTCAGGCCGGGGAAAACCTTGTCATCAAAATAAGTGCGTTCCAGACTCTCGCCATAGATATAAACCAGGTTAGGTTTTTTCGCGCCCTTGATGACTTTTTCGGGCACTTTGTAATAGGTATTAAAATCTGCGCCGTTGCCGGAAATTTGCGTTTTGACCAGCCGGGAAATGTTCTGGAATGCCTGAGTGGAACCCACGGAAAAGACCGCCAGTACCACGGCCAGTGCGCTGTAGACGGCACTGCTGTTTTTAGCACGACGCTGTTTCAGCCCCCACGCCAGCAAAGCAAATACGGCAATCAGCCCCGCCAGTAAACCGATAAACGGCAGGATATATTTATTGAGCCCCGCCCCTTTCAGGCTGCTGGTAACGGTATATAACACGGCGTCCGTGATGCCTTCGCCGGTGAAATAATTGCTGCCGATCAGGATGACATTCAGAATGACGTAAAGCCCGAGGAAAAACAGCACCAGTGAAAACCAGACACGGCTGGACGACGCCCGCGTGACGTAGAGAAAAATAGAAGAAAGAAATAATACAAATGAAATTATCTCAGAAGCCATTTCAGCACCCTGTCTGATTAAAACAATAAACTCTACGACCCATTTCTGCTGTTTTGCGAGCAGCGCCGACGGTTCAACTCATCGAGCGAATGACCTGGATCATTCACTTCATCCCTGAGACAGGAAAATTCATGCCAAAAACGGATAGCGCTATATAGCCTGTTGAGCCTGAACGGGTCAACGCCTTCACCCGGCTTCAGGTCACTGATTTCGCCTAAAAAAATGGTATTTTACAAATTTTTGACGGCTGATTTCGCATGATAACCCAGAAATTTAACTTTATGGTCACTTTTCAGTAAGAATCTTATGATAGCGGAATACTGTGAGTGAAATGTGGAGGGCGGTTGAAAATTAACAAATTCGGAATAAACCTTATTAGAGGTGACTGGCTGAGATACGCGTAATCACTGACGTTAAGCCCGGCGAGCAACGCACAATGCGCAGACACAATTGAGTGATTCAGATAAGAAAGTGCAGCCAATACAGCTGCAGCTTCAGGGAGACGGGGCTCAGATCCCGCCTAAGTAGGCTTTGCGCACCTCCTGATTATGCAAAAGTTCTTCTCCCGTCCCACTCAGGCGAATTTGCCCGTTGACAATAACGTAACCCCGGTCAGACAGCCTGAGCGCATGATGCGCATTTTGCTCCACCAGAAAGATCGTCATGCCACTTTTCGCCAGTTCACGCAGGGTCTGGAAAATTTGTTTCACGATAATGGGTGCCAGCCCGAGACTCGGTTCATCGAGCAGTAACAGCTTCGGACGACTCATCAGCGCACGGGCAATCGCCAGCATTTGCTGTTCGCCACCGGACATGGTCATCGCCCGCTGTTTACGGCGTTCCTTCAGGCGCGGGAATAACGCAAACATGGTTTGCAGATCTTCTGCCGCATGCTGATTCCCGACAGGAATGGTGCCCATCAGTAAATTTTCTTCCACGGTCATATCCGGAAAAACGCGCCGCCCTTCCGGCGATTGTGCAATTCCCGCCGAGGCCACAAAGTGTGTCGATTTGCGGCTGATATCTTCTCCGCGAAACAGGATTTGCCCGCTCTGTATGCGTGGCTGACCGAATATCGACATCAGCAGCGTTGATTTTCCGGCACCATTGGCGCCGATCAGCGCCACGGTTTCTCCCTGATTCACCTTCAGAGACACCTGCTGCAATGCCTGAATCGCCCCGTAATACACATTCACATCGCGAAATTCCAGCATCGTGTCGCTCATAAGCTGACCTCGTCATCTTCATCAGCACCCAGATACGCGGCGATGACCTTTTCATCATTCTGAATAACCTGCGGTATGCCTTCGGCAATCACGTCGCCGTGGTCGAGCACGATAATGTGGTCGGAAATTTCCATTACCATGCCCATATCATGTTCTATCAACAGGACGGTAATGTCGTGATGATCGCGCAGGAAGCGGATAATTTTACTCAACGTACGTGTTTCCACCGGATTCAGACCTGCAGCCGGTTCGTCCAGGCAAATCATTTCCGGCGCGGTACACATTGCGCGGGCGATTTCCAGCCGCCGCTGCTGACCGTAAGACATCTCCCCCGCCAGCCGGTTGGCGCAATCGACCAGTTCCACCACCTCCAGCCAGTAAAATGCGCGGTCAAGCGCCTGATTTTCAGCCCGGCGGTAACCGGGTGTATTGAGCACGCCCGCAATCAGGTTGCGGTTAGTCTGCATGTGCTGCGCCACCAGCAGGTTTTCAACCACCGACATTTCACGAAACAGCCGGATGTTCTGAAAAGTTCGCGCCAGCCCGGCGCGGTTGACCAGGTGCGTACCACCGAACATTTTGTAGAAAATACGTTTGCCCAGCTGCGCCGGTTTAATCCAGTCATCCGGCTGAAATTTCTGTCCGAGCACCTGGATCACATTGGTGGTGCGCCGGCATGTATTGAGCAAAATATTGCCGCCGGACGCTTTATAGAAACCGGTAACGCAATTAAATACCGTGGTTTTCCCTGCCCCGTTCGGGCCGATCAGCGCGGTAATCGAACCGCGTCTCACCGCAAGATTCACATCGTTCAGCGCCTTAATACCGCCGAAATGCATACGCAAATGTTCAACACTGAGGATATTGTCATCGGCTAACGCTTCGCTCATGGTGCGACTCCTTTGCGCACGGCAAACCCGCTGCGGCTGATGCGGATTAAGCCGCGCGGCCGCCAGATCATCATCACCACCATTAATACGCCAAACAGCAATACGCGATATTCAGCAAAGCTGCGTAACAGTTCCGGCGCGACGGTCAGCACAAATGCTGCCAGTACCACGCCGATGGTTGAACCCATACCGCCCAGCACCACAATCGCGAGGATCAGGGCAGATTCGAAAAAGGTGAAAGACGTCGGGTTAACGAAACCCTGATACGTGGCGAAAAACACCCCCGCAATACCGGCAGTGGACGCGCCGAGCGTAAAGGCAGACAGTTTGACCAGCACATGATTGAGCCCCATCGCACGGCAGGCAATTTCATCCTCACGCAACGCTTCCCACGCCCGGCCAATCGGCATGCGGGTCAGCCGGTGTTTGATAAACAACACCAGCAACACCACCAGAACCAGCACGGCATAGATGAAGATAAATTTCATGTTCGGGTTATAAGTCAGATGAAAAAACTCGTGGAACGGCACGCCGCCTTCCTTCGCCCGCCGGCCAAATTCCAGACCGAAAAAAGTGGGTGGAGGGGCAGATACCCCGTTAGGACCACCGGTGAAAGATAACCAGTTGGTCAGCACCAGCCGGATAATTTCACCGAAACCTAACGTCACGATCGCCAGGTAATCCCCGTGCATACGCAGCACCGGGAAACCCAGCAAAGCGCCTGCCAGTGCGGCCATCACCGCCGCCAGCGGCAGCATCGACCAGAACCCCAGCCCGAGGTACTGGTATCCCAGCGCCAGTCCGTATGCACCAATGGCGTAAAACGCCACGTACCCTAAGTCGAGCAAACCAGCCAGACCGACCACGATATTCAGTCCCAGGCCGAGCAGGACATAAATCAGCCCCAGAATGGCAACCGTCAGAATATATTTGGTGGCGACGAACGGAAAGAAAATCGCCAGCACGAGGAGCAGTGGAATAATCCAGCGCAGATTGCTTTTGTCATCCGGCGCGCGGACATACACACCTGCGCTGTCAGATTCGAAACGCGCCCGCATTTTCTGTCCGGACCTCGTTTCTAAAAATACACTGAGCAGGAAGCGGCCGGACATCACCGCCACAATCATCCAGACCAGGCGCTGACTATGGAAATTAAAACTGTAGCCATCGAGCACCACGCCAACTACCGGCCCGAAAATAATCAGCGCCACCAGCCCGGCAAAAATGGCATCCAGCAGACAGCGTTTCAGTGAAAAGCCACTGTTTACAGCGGTTTGTGACATCATTTTATTTTCCTCACACTTTCGTCACGACCGGACGGCCCAGCAGGCCCTGAGGGCGGAAAATGAGGATCACCACCAGCAATCCAAAGGAGAATACGTCTTTATAATCGGAATTCACCATGCCTGAGAACTGCGCTTCGGCGATCCCCAGGATCAGCCCGCCGAGCATCGCGCCCGGTAATGAGCCGATCCCGCCAAGCACCGCGGCGGTGAAGGCTTTGATGCCGATGATGAATCCGGCATAGAAATCGAACGTGCCGTAGTTCATGGTCACCAGCACCCCGGCCAGCCCGGCCATCGCGGCACCCATCATGAAGACCAGCGAAATGATACGGTCAGTATTAATGCCCAGTATCGAAGCCATTTTTCTGTCCTGCTGCACGGCGCGACACATCCGCCCAAGTCTGGTGTGGCTGATAATCCACGATAAAACCAGCATGCCCACCAGTGATGCCAGCAGGATGAAAATTTTGGTGTAGGTCATCTGGACAAAACTTTCGCCGATATGAAAACGGAACGCGCCATCCAGCAGGGTCGGAATACCTTGCTGCCGCGGCCCCTGACTGATCTGGGCGTAATTTTGTAAGATAAGCGACATGCCGATAGCAGAAATCAGCGGTGCAAGGCGGGTCGAATTACGCAACGGCTTATAGGCAATGCGCTCAATTGCCCAGCCGTAAACGCCGGTGACCACGATGGTGAACACCAGAGTGCCCAGGATCAGTAGCGGAAAAGAGTGAAGTCCGAAGAAAGAGAGCAGTGCCAGCGCAATGGCGCAGAGGTAAGCTGAAATCATATACACTTCGCCGTGTGCGAAGTTAATCATGCCGATAATACCGTAAACCATGGTGTAGCCGATGGCGATCAACCCGTAAACAGCACCCAGCGTGATGCCATTAAATAACTGTTGCAGAAAGAATGAATCCATAAATACACAGTCTCTTTTTGTGACCGCGCCCGGCTAAGGCGCATTCATTAAAGCGAATAAAACATTATCGCTACAGCCGTTCGGACCCGGTCAGCGCACAAGAACCGTCGCGTACATGGAATACGTAAGGTCACTGAGCACTGCCCGGGTTCAAAATGGCAAATAAGCGTGCTTTATTCTTTCACTTCCTGATATTTGCCTTTGTCATCCCACTTATAAACCACGTAATCCGAAACTTTCAGATCGCCTTTGCTGTCCCAGGCTTTTTTGCCCATGACAGTATCCACGCTGTTGGCTTTCAGCCATTGGCTGGCTTTGGCGGAATCGCTGCCGCCGGTGGCTTTGAACGCTGCGGCAATGGCCTGAACGGAGGCATAGGAATAAAGGGTATAACCTTCCGGCTCAAACTTGCTGGCACGGAATTTATCGATGACCGCTTTACCTTCCGGGATCAGGCGCGGGTCTTTACCAAAGGTCATCAGGATGCCGTTGGTGTATTGCGGGCCACCTGCGGCGGTGACCATTTCTTCGTTCACGATGCAGTCACCGGAGAAGAAGGTGGCCTGCACGCCCTGCTCACGCATCTGGCGCACCAGCGGACCGGCCTCCGGATGGCAACCGCCGAAGAACACCACATCCGGTTTCTGCGCACTGATTTTGGTGACCAGCGCGTTAAAATCTTTTTCACCTCGCGACAGCCCTTCGTACATCACTTCCTTCACGCCACGCTTGTTGAGCGCCGCTTTGGTGGCATCCGCCAGCCCCTGCCCGTAGGTATCTTTATCATGGATAATGACCACTTTTTTGGCTTTCAGCTTGTCAATGATGTAATCGCTGGCAACCTGCCCCTGCTGGTCGTCACGTCCACACATGCGGAACATATCGCTCATGCCACGTTCGGTGATTTGCGGGTTGGTTGAACCCGGTGTGATGGCGATAATTCCGGCATCGTTATAAACCTCGGACGCCGGCATGGTAGAAGATGAGCAAAAATGCCCGACAACCGCCTGCACTTTATCCTGATCAACAAGACGGTTCGCCACCGCAACGGCCTGTTTCGGTTCGCAGGCATCATCACCCTGCACCAGTTTGATTTTCTCGCCGTTAATTCCGCCTGCGGCATTAATGTCATCAGCGGCCTGTGTGGCACCATGCCAGTACTGATCGCCATAGGTGGCATTCGGGCCGGTGAACGGGCCGGCGACGCCAATCACGATATCCGCACGCGCAGAAAACGCCGTGACCAGACAGCCTGCCAGCAACAAAGAAAGAGGACTTTTAATAAATTTCATCGACATCATCATGATCCTTAGGACTGAGTTAATGCAAAACGGGTGAAGGAAAACGCATGTAGCAAAAACACCAACACGAAGTCGTCATCTGAAAATGTGAAATTTAATGCTTAATCTTGAGACTGAGGATTCCCCGCTTATCACCAGGGGTGAAAACATCAAAGGTAAGAGACATAAGCAAAATATCTGCCAGTGTTACAGAACCTTTGAGAATGTTACGGGTTATGTGAGTATAGATAGCGGCGCAAGAGCGTTACGAACAAGTCACAGAAACAACGACGGGATCACATCGCACCGTGCTGGTGCACAATCGCGGTTTTGCACGCACTATTACGCTTAGTGACATTTTTATTCTTTGCTTCTTACGGCAGTTTGTTTTGTAATGCCGGCAAATGATTGCAACAGGAACCTGCTGAACAATGAAGAAATTATTCTGCCTGACGGCCGGGGTTCTGGCCCTGGCATTAACCGGCTGTGCCAGCGATTATGTGATTAATACGAAATCCGGCGACCAGTTTTTCGCCCACGGTGAACCGGATCGTGACCGCGATACCGGTATGACCAGCTATACCGACATGAACGGCGATTATCACCTGATGAACACCAATGATATTGCGGGTATTGTGAAAAAGTAGGTAAGACGGGGCCAGTCATCTGACACGAAGGCAAAATGTGGCCTGCCAGTGACAGGCCCGTTTTATTTAATAATATTGGCTCTCATGGCTTTCATTATCACCTGCACTCTATTTTTAGCCCCAAGTTTGGTCATGCAATTGTTAATGTGAAATACTGCTGTTCTTTCTGAAATTGACAGAATCCGGCTTATTTCCCAACTGATTTTCCCTTCCGCAAGCCAGACCAAACATTCACGTTCTCTTGCAGTCAGTATTGCTGGCGGCGTTAAATTCCCTACCTTATCAATAAGTTTATTATTAAAATCCCTTAAAAATTGATTATTAAGTTTGTGCAAATAAACTGTAATCATTCCACTAATATTCATGGATTCCTTTTGCGAAACAAATATATCTTCTTTTCGTGCCACACTGAGCACGCCTATATACTGGTCATTTATCGGTAAAGACA
>NZ_JAFMOS010000138.1 GCF_019049755.1 Rahnella perminowiae | reverse complement strand
ACCAGGGCGATTTTTCATGAGAAAGATGGGTCAATGGCCTGCTGACGTTGCCATAATAGGGAGAGTGATGTGTAGTCAATGAGTGGGTAGCACGCCAAGAATCAATTAAATTGGGCCAATATGTCATCCGGTCGAGTTAAAGACCTAATCAGTTAATGCCATTCAGGAAATCATTCAGCGTTCATTTTCTTTTTTATCTGGATGCTGCTTTTGGTTTGAAGGCTAACCAGACTGATTAGGCATTTTTTGCCTGAAAAAAATCAGGCAAAAAAACTGTTACTAAATGGGGTCATGCGCAACAGCGATCATTCCATGAATCGCGGTAGATAATATTCCCGTCAGTGTACTTCCAAGTAATCGCTTCATAACGTAACTCGAGCGTTTCCAGATGCGTACTGCTCATACCATTTGGAGCTAGGTACGGCGCAATCGTCGTGAGCTTGACGTTATCCAAGATGATATTGAAATACTCAGCCTCGATGCCAGATTCCAGGATGCGGTACATCTTGATTGTTGCCTTTTTCATTGTTCGACCTTCACACACAGCGCGATACAGGAGTGGTGTAGTCTGATCGAATTCTTTCACTATCGAGATAGGCCGATGAACGCGCGTTCCTGTGAGTTTTCCCCATTATGGATCAACGGGAATAGTGACGCCGTGGGAGAATGATTTTAATTCGATAGAGCCTAAGCGCAGTGGCATCATGCAGCTACCGACAACGGGAGAGCCGTTTTCATCTTCAAGCCATAAGTGAGCGGGAGTGGACATTTAATTTCCTTATAAATTAATCATCATTTAACGTAGCGATAAAAAATAACTATTACGATCACGAAAAATAGAGGCACAGGCCATAAAGGGCCATCAGGGAGAAAACGCACTAGAACAACTGCAAATATAAGTGTTAGTACGGCGGGTCCGTACATCGTAAATAATGACTTGAAAAATCTCTTAAAAACCCTTCTGAT
>NZ_JAFMOS010000139.1 GCF_019049755.1 Rahnella perminowiae | reverse complement strand
GATATCGGCGGAGGTCTCGTGGGCTCGGAGATTTGTATAAGAGACAGCTTTTATCCTGAGAGACAATACCAGCACCAATTCCTACTGAGACAACAAAAACAATAAAGCTCATGACTGACGACGCAATCAAAGTACGAAACTTTCCCCGACCTTTATTTCTGGAATGGTTCGAAACTTTCCTGAAAGTAAGTACTGCGATAGTCACACAAATGATGAAAACGACAAGCCCGGCCATAAAATCCCTCAAAGGTTGTGTATCAAAGGCAATCAGAATATCACTTCGCAATGATTCGATCGATAAAAACGATCGATAAACCTATTTTCGATCGATTAAACCTATCAAAATCTATTGATCAAAGGTAAATCAATAGGTAAAAACGATCAGACGTTGGTCAGTACTTCGAAAACACCAGAAGTACTGTTTGGATCAACCGTTTAAACGCCCTCAGAAAGCAGCTAAGGCCGTTTGAACGCTTATGCTTGGGGTCTGACTAAAATCGCGTTCAGGGGCTTCCTGTGCGTTTTTGTCTGAAACACCATCATAAATGAGTATAGATCGGATCGGGTTCACTTCGCTCGGTGCAGTACTGATAGTGCTTTTTGCAGTAGCTGGAAGTGCAGGTAAGCGGGGAGTACTTCAAGGGCGTTATTACAAGTACTGAAAAATAATGGGTTATGTACTTCCGGAAAGAGCAAAAAAACGCGATTTGGTTCGCTCTGCAAGTGACCGGAGGGAACGAGCAGTAGAACCTAATCCAGCGAACAGTACTCGCTGGCGGGTACTGTTTAACCGTTTATATAATTATAACAATGAGATAACTATCAAGTACTCACTGCGTGAGCACTCTCACTAACTACCCGAAACAGTTCGCTTGCTTCGCCGCTCCTGCTTTCAGGCAGTTAATTCGCTTTCGCTCTTTGATTGATGTCTGTTTATCTCTTAAGTATATATTATAATTGGTTATTTTTGGAC
>NZ_JAFMOS010000140.1 GCF_019049755.1 Rahnella perminowiae | reverse complement strand
TAGTAATACTCATTAATCACATCAGATTTTGATTTCCATTCTTGAGCAATACGTGATGCATATTGAGTAAAGTTTTTTTGCGCTCCTAAATTTACCCATTTTGGATGTTCATCCCATACATTTTCATATTTTGCTAAATCAGTTTTAGTAAACATTTGATTTTTAGGATTTCGAGACTTAAATTCGGTTTGCTCTCTCTTGTTCATATTAGTTAGTTCGTTAGCATATTGGCCACGAGCCCTTTCATAAAACCATTTAGTTTCCCTTAGTTCGCCTTGTTTTGCCGGAGCCCATAATTTTCTCGAAAATTCTTGCATCCTGATATGGAAAGGATGATTAGAGAAAAAGTCAGCTGCATTTACGCGATTTTGTGTATTTGCATATTCAGATATTTTAGGGACAAACTCTTCGCTTTTACTTTGGTCAACAATTGAGAGTTTCATTTGAACGAACACTTTATCGAGAGATGCCTTCTCCTTATGTTGAGTATGAAATAACGACGCCGTTGTTTGCCCACCGTTTACAATCTGAAGATCACTGATAGCCGTTATTAATAATCCTTGGTCAGTGCTTAGTGTATCTATTTTTTTTGCAGTCGCAGTAATTCCATTATTATAAGAAAAGAACATATCAGGTTCATTTAAAATAGTCGATTTTATCCCCTTGTTTACCGATCCTTTAGCTTGTAAAAAACAACGCACATTTTGTTCTAATAAACGTGCATCATATTTTTCATAAATTGAGGATAGTACCTTTCCAGGAATGACTACTAAGTAAGACTCAAGTGCATCACCGCCCATGTGAGCTGGTAAGCACGGGAGGCCGTTTCCAAAAAGACTCATAAGGTCAATTTCTATAGATTCTTTTTGGCCTTGCGAGGAAGCTTGTCTATGAAGACGGCTTATATCCCATATGTGGAATGAATTAATTACTTCGTTTTCTACAATATCTTCTATGTTTTTCACCTGAGAACTTAGAACTCTCTCTGAG
>NZ_JAFMOS010000141.1 GCF_019049755.1 Rahnella perminowiae | reverse complement strand
TGTATAAGAGACAGGATATACAAAGATCGTCAGCGTAACGTGTATACGTCAAAGCACGTTTTTTGCAGTATGTAGATACTCGATGGTCAAGCCGTAAACAAACAAGATTGGATAGTGCTGGCGAAGTTGGTGCACCTTGAGGCAAGTAACCTCCTTTAGTGCAAAAAGAAGTAAGGACAAATGCTATATTATTGTTATATCCTATGTTTTTAAATAGTGTATATACGTGCGAAGCTTGGACATTTGTAAAGAAATCTCGTAAATCAAGATTTAATACATATTGATTTCCTTCATGAGGCTTAGCATTATCAAAAATAGATTTGTTTTTTACAAAACCTTTTGCATAAACAGAAGGAGATAGTTTGTCTAAAATGTACCTTAACACCCACCGTTGTATTGCTTTTAGTTCTTTTAGCGGGCTTTCAATATGCCGTATACCACCGGATTTTTTTTCCATTTCAATACGATGATAGTACCTGTCGTTATTAAAGCTAAATTTCGAGATGACTTCTTTTGGAAGCCTAAGTGATTGAGATAAATCGTCCACATCCTCGAGAATAGGAAGAGATAAAAGCTGTTGTGTGTACTTTCCTTGATGGACATTCATTTTTATTTCATCATAGTAGAGGTGTATTGTTCTAACTATAAACTTGTGTGCTAGTTTTTAACGACTACAGCGGGGAAGGATAATGAGCAGACATACCTGATTAAGGTATGGATGCGAAGCATCCTTCCGTAAGGCGGATGTACGAGGAACCCAAATCACGGCGGGAGGGATTTGGGTTACTCGATCATCACGCTATCTCTGAGATGAACTGCGGGAACGGAGAGACTCTCCATCCACTGTGTACTTACTAGTAAACTAGCAAGCCACCTGCTTAAAAACTAGCACACATGGAGATTATATGAGAGAACACTGATCAGTGTCTAGCATATTGTTTATTCATGATTTTTGTTCTTAATTCGGTGAGTGATGATTTCATATGAAAACTATTCATTATGGAATCATACCC
>NZ_JAFMOS010000142.1 GCF_019049755.1 Rahnella perminowiae | reverse complement strand
GGAGGAATGTTAGTATAATCGCCCCCTTCAATAAGGTTAGGCTATATTACTTCTGACAACAATCTGGCATGTTACAGGGGAAATAAATATTCAAAGGAACAGTTACTGGATATACCATAGCGTAACTGCCTAATCGAGGCTCACTGGATGAGCCAATGTCCGAGCTTTTAGCATATCTTCACCGGCTCGAATACAATATTTTTCCTCGCTTGCTACAGCCACCACACCCATATTTAAACGAGTATTTTTTCTGATTCTGTGTTGACTTCAGAAATGGATGAATTCTATTTTTTACTTTGATGAAGTTCCACTCTGTTGCTCGGCTCGTTCCTGTGTGAAAAAGCAGACTACCCGCCCTTTTTTAAAACCTTCATATGAGACAAAAGTATCCTAAGAGAAAAAGTGAGCGGCTTTGTTGAATAAATCAGATTTAGATAACAAATCCCCTGTCAGCCACTTCCTAAAATAATCGGTACACTTTCTGGCATACCCACACGCGTCACTTTTGTTCAATACAGGATCATGGAGGTAGGCGCTGAGAAGGTCATGTGTAAGTATCCCTGCAATCCGCGCCATTCTCTTTTAGAGATGTTCCGGCATACTGATTATGTTCCCTGAAGAGGCCACCATACGTAAAATTCGCTTCACCGGGTATCAGACCATCTCCATTCTGAAATCTGTAAAAGCCGGGCGCACCGTCAAAGACATCTGCAGCAAGGCCATATTTCGCCTTCACGTTATTACAGCCGGAAGGCGAAATATGGCGGGATGCATCGGTGATCCAGGTGCTGACAGAGATGGCCGAACGTTATCCGCGCTACGGCTTTAAGAAGCTTTGCCAGGTGCTTCACAGGCAGGGGCATGTCTGGAAATACAAACGCATACACCGGATTTACTGTCTGCTGAAACTGATGCGCGTCTCTCCGGTACTGTACAAACCTGTAGATGTCTGACTCTACGCCCCGCATTTGCACCACTTGTATCTGTCAGAAAAACTCATCATAAATAAAACCCTGAGTAATTA
>NZ_JAFMOS010000143.1 GCF_019049755.1 Rahnella perminowiae | reverse complement strand
CCATCAAACGGCGTGGCGCCTTTACGGGGATTCCAGTACATTAGCGCCCATCAAAACCTTCATCTGCTGGCATAGTTGTGCGGAGTTCTGCGTGAGCCAATCGTTATTAGATTTTTCAGGGTATATCAAATTCTTCGTCGGGCTGTTTGCACTGGTCAACCCTGTGGGGATCTTACCTGTCTTTATCAGCATGACCAGCTATCAGGCGGCAGCCGGACGTAATAAAACCAATATGACGGCGAATTTGTCGGTTGCCATTATATTGTCGACCGCACTTTTCCTCGGCGATGCCATTTTACATCTTTTTGGTATCTCCATTGACTCGTTCCGGATCGCGGGGGGCATTCTGGTCGTCACCATTGCCATGTCGATGATCAGCGGGAAACTGGGCGAAGATAAACAGAACAAGCAGGAAAAATCAGAAACAGCAATACGTGAAAATGTCGGGGTTGTTCCGCTTGCATTGCCTCTGATGGCAGGACCCGGCGCCATCAGTTCGACTATTGTATGGAGCTCACGCTATCACAGCTGGCCAAATCTGCTGGGGCTGACGCTCGCTATCATTTTCTTTGCATTCTGTTGCTGGTTACTGTTCAGGGCGGCACCTTTACTGGTGCGTTTACTGGGACAAACCGGCATTAACGTGATTACACGTATCATGGGGCTTTTGCTGATGTCGCTGGGTATCGAATTCATTGTGACAGGGATTAAGGCTATTTTCCCCGGCCTGCTTTGATTCTTAACCATCGGTTATCACGGAAACTGCGATGAGTTTCCGTGATAATTATTACCTGCACTTATAATGTAATGCATTAATATAGTGCACCTAATGACTTCATTAAGCGCAATTGCACCCTAATGTGGCATAAAGCGTCGTCTCATTATTGTTTTCACCCCAAGTCTTCATTTCTTCTAATAAACTTAGCGATTTTTTAGCTAAATACCCTTCTTTCCTGCCCGTTTTGACGCTAATTTGCCCACATCATTCTGTAAGGCTTGTGCATGCTGTATCGAGATGTTATTAG
>NZ_JAFMOS010000144.1 GCF_019049755.1 Rahnella perminowiae | reverse complement strand
CGAATGGATTCAGGAGCATATTGGTTCACTTTCCTCTTTCTTACATCAGGGCATTTTCCCGGATTTTTTTGGTGCCGTCGACGACTGGAAGGCCAGTGATAGCACTAAATGGAAAATCGCCATGGTTTCTCTGGACAGAAATAAAACCGATACACGTTTCTATATCTCCAGCAATGGCATGATCAGACTCATTACTCAGGCAAATATTACAAATATCATTCTCAGAAATAACGATATTTTGATGGTGGATAAAAATCGCAGCATTTTTACCCTCCAACTTTCGTTCCGTGCGGTGAAGATGCCTGACAGATGTATCATCACCACACAGGGTAACGAGGCAGATGGAAGCCAGATGGTTTTACACGGAATTGAACGATTAAAATAATTCCCGGTCAGTTCATCTAAGCCGAAAAATGAATTTTAAAGGATTAAGGTTCAGTGACTTGGCATGCAAACTTATTTTTACAGCCATATTTTTATCTCTAAGATAATTACAAGCTATCCCTATGCGCTTAGGCGTACAGGGTAAAAACCCTCCCTGCATGTAGTCAAAGGCCTTTGCACGTAACGATGAACCGACCAGCCCTGCATTAATAACCCGACCAACTATATCGGCACAATTCTTCCCCACAGTACGAAATGAGGATCCCCCTTGTTTATGGCAAATGTCATACCAGGCCATTTTCATCATGTGCTCATTCAGATTCATTAATCCGTAAATCACATCGGGGAGCCCGCCTTCAGCATAGGCATCAGATCGGTAAGTGGTTAAATCGGCATTTCCATGAGCGCTTATTCTGGAAGGAAATTTACCGAACAAGACTTTTTTAGCGTCTCCTGCCTCTGGCCACCAACTGACATAAAGGCTGGTTTCTAAAATATCACCAATAAACATTGACGCATGACCTGCACTCCCTGCATGCGGATACCAGATTAATACCCAGGCACTATATCGTGAGCTTGTTTCTGGTGTGAAGGTGCGTATTTTCACAAAATCTCGTAATTCTCTTATATCCGTTGCGTCCATTGC
>NZ_JAFMOS010000145.1 GCF_019049755.1 Rahnella perminowiae | reverse complement strand
GGCAACGTTTGATAATAACTCCCGGGGATAAATGCATATCCCCCGGCCGCAAGATGATTAACATATTCCATATAAGACTCGTTATTAATTCAGGACAAAGAGATAAGGAACCACCATGATTAATTCGCTCCGGTTATGTCCAATACACCACTTTGCTATTATTGAGTCTGCCAATAAAGCGCCCGGCCGTAAGACGGCTTCCCTGACTGACGCTGCTGACACCGTGCAGATGACAGGCGTTCATGAAGTAAATATCCCCGGCATTCAGTCGCACTGAGAGGGATTCCACGCCCTGCAACTGGTGCGGAGGATAGGGATAACCGGTGTCCGTCACGCCAAAGCGGGCGCGGCAAGGCTCATCCGGATCGAGATTCCACATTTTCAATTCGCCACCGCCCTGCGCCGCTTCCAGGCACACATTAAACGCAGTCACCGTCATGGCATCGGCAATTTCAAAATCATCCTGTTGCGCAAACTTAAGCTGGGCGCGGTCTTCATGCGGCATCAGCGACATGACACCGTTATCCAGCCAGCGACGGAACGTGGCAAAACAGGCGTAAGAATTCTTATAACGCGCCGGACCAAAATGGATCCCTTCGTCAAGGAATAAATCTTCCAGCGTACGGTTGAGGAACAGGGATTCGGTGGCATAACTGTCCGCGACGGACATCAGTTCTGCAACACTGGCGTTTACCCGGTTCACTTCCGCCATATAGTTTTCACCGTTACGTGAAAACTGCGTGGCGCCAATCTGATTGGTCAGAACAAAACCGTCATCGGCGCGGTTTCCACCACCGTTGCGATTCACCATCTGATTAAACTTTTCTGCTACATCCTGGCAGATTTCTTTATCCGCAAAATTACGGATAATATACAGAACATTACCCTGATGATGACCGTGCAGAATAATATTTTTGATAATGCTGAAATCTACATTATCAGGCTCTGTTTCTAAATAACTAAAACCTATTTTTACTGAACCGGACAATACCATCTTTTGCTGTTTTTCAGCCAATAACTCACTCATGACG
>NZ_JAFMOS010000146.1 GCF_019049755.1 Rahnella perminowiae | reverse complement strand
TTGATGTACAGCAATTTGAACAGTGGCTATCAGCAGACGGAGAATTGTTTCGCATCGGGCGTTTTACCGAAAATTTCGAGCATTATAAAAACCAATTATATAATAATGAATTGGTGAATAAACTCCTCCCCAAAAAGGAACTACAACAGCGACTGTTAATGTTTTATCGTCCTCTTGAACACATAGAAAAATGGGTAGCAGAGGTCGCTTGCTTTGATGCTGCACTAGCGATAAGTGACGCCTTCAAAGATTTAATAAAGGCCATTAGCGAGGATCGCCTATCGATCACTGCTCCATTGGCGCCACTCCTTCCACCTCCTCTCACACCAGAGGAGTTTCAGCAACAGGTCGCCGGACTCAAACAGCAGTTGACCACCGCAGACAAAGCTCAGGAATGCCACGCGGAACTGCTACAGACACGTGAGCAATTGGTGAATGCGTTCAAGGAACATCAATCACATTGCGGTTCAACAAATATTTGTCCGACATGCGGACATCCTTGGCTGACGGCAGCAACGCTTCTCGAAGGAATTGAAAGTCAGAGCAAATTACTTGAAGCTTTAGCAGCTCAACAAAATAATCAATTCTCACAAGCGCTAGTAAGCTTCCGACGCAATTGGCAGGAGCCGATCGAACTTGCTCTGCAGTCCTGTCTGGCGCAAAAGAAAGAGATCATTGAACGTAAGCGTCAACTCATAAGCCTGACAGAAGAGCAAATCCAGTGGCTTGAAAATTATTATCTACAACTTAAGACGGCAGGTATTAGTATTCAGGATCTTCTGTCTGAGAATTTCGAGCTTGTAACACAGCAGGCAACAGACGAACTGGAACGTCAGGTCCGTGAAAGGTTTAAGCCCTTAGACGATAGCTGCATTTTCAATGATTACGAGAAGATTTATCGTGAAATCTTTAAAAACGATCCACAAGCTGTTGAACAAGTTACCCCTCAGCGGCTTGAACTAAAGAAAGTCTATCTGGGACAGCAGCATGCTGTTGCGTCTTCTAAATTTATCTTGGAGTGTGAACAGGACTATAAC
>NZ_JAFMOS010000147.1 GCF_019049755.1 Rahnella perminowiae | reverse complement strand
ATATTGACTCCATGTGCCTACACTTTTCCCTTGTGGTTGGTCTATAGTCTGGAAAACGTAACCGTAACCGTCGGTATCCAGTAACTTCACCAGGGTGACCTGAGCAGGCAGGGCCTTAGGGGTTGAGAATGTGAAATACCATTCATCCCAGGGGGCTTTAATGCTTCTTTGTTGTTCGTGCGCTTTACTGCCGGTGCAACCCGCTAACAGAAGAAGAGATAGCAGACCTGTTATTGCTTTCATACGTGTTTCCCCTGCATATATTTATCTCCTTGAAATTCATCACCAGTTGCCGTAGGGATATTTTTTATCTTTAATGAACTCAGGCGTTTCGCCATAGTAAACATACCCATCAGGGTGCTTTGTTACATTTTTGCACATAACTAAGTCACTACCTGAAACAGTGGTTATTTGGGTACTCGTCTGGAGTAGGTCAGGGTCTCCATTGTTCTTTAGCCACACTCTGACTTTCCCCTCTGGTGCCAGACCAATCACCATATACCGGAAGTAATAAGTCTCCTTCGGGTTTGCCCAGTCAGGCTCTGAACTCACCATTTTATGTTGTGTGTCCAAAGAGAAAAATAAGGTGGTTTCATACACTCTTTTATCAATAATAGAGTCCCAGCAGAACTTAATCATCTGCGGTGGAGATTTTGCCCTATTAAAAGGTGAAGATCCCAGACCATTGTGGGTATCCCATTTTCCAACGCTGTCGCCTTGTGGTTGGTCTATAGTCTGGAAAACGTAACCGTAACCGTCGGTATCCAGTAATTTCACCAGGGTGACCTGAGCAGGCAGGGCCTTAGGGGTTGAGAATGTGAAATACCATTCATCCCAGAGGGCTTTAATACTGCTCTGTTTTTCCTGTGCTTTACCGCCGGTGCAACCCGCTAGCAGAAGAAGGGATAACAGACCTGTTATTGCTTTCATGCCTTTGCTCCTTGCATATATTTATTTCCTTCAAACTCATTACCAGCTGCCGTAGGGGTATTTTTTATCTTTTATGAATTCTTTAATGTCGTCATCGTACCCATAGCTAAAGTCACTGTTAGTTACCCCAGCGCACATATCCAAATCCTTGCCTGAAAC
>NZ_JAFMOS010000643.1 GCF_019049755.1 Rahnella perminowiae | reverse complement strand
CCTGGAAACAGGTTCAGCAATGTGCATTAAAATTATGCAGGTTGAGTCTGGTTCATCAGCTCAGTAAAAGTCGTGGCCTTTTCGGTCACTTTCGCTTTAGACAACAGAGTTTCGACCGCTTGTTCTTCCAGCGCGACGTTACGCATGTTGTTCATCAGCTCTTTATTTTTGCTGTAGAACTCAACCACTTCTTGTGGATCTTCGTACGCTGATGCCATTTCTTCGATCAGCGCTTTAACGCGATCTTCATCAGCTTTCAGTTCATGCTGGCTGATGACTTCGCCCAGCAGCAAACCGACAACGACACGACGCTTAGCTTGCTCTTCGAACAATTCGCGTGGCAGTTCCAGCGCTTGTTTTTCGTTGCCGCCAAAACGTTGTGCAGCCTGACGACGCAGGACATCCACTTCGCCGTCGATCAATGCAGATGGCACGTCGATTTCGTTAGCGCTGACCAGACCGTCAATTGCCTGAGTTTTGATGCGGTTACGAACAGCACCTTTCAGCTCGCGTTCCATGTTTTTACGCACTTCAGCGCGCAGACCTTCTACAGAACCATCAGCCACGCCGAAACGTTTGATGAATTCTGGCGTCAGCTCTGGCAGCTCACGTTGTTCAACTTTCTTCAGGGTAATAGCAAACTTAGCCGCT
The DNA here is from genome assembly GCF_019049755.1 of Rahnella perminowiae. Classification (GTDB taxonomy): domain Bacteria; phylum Pseudomonadota; class Gammaproteobacteria; order Enterobacterales; family Enterobacteriaceae; genus Rahnella; species Rahnella perminowiae. The sequence goes on along the minus strand of NZ_JAFMOS010000643.1, from coordinate 58,934 downwards.
TTACCTTTCAGGTTTTCAGCGTGGTAATCTTCCGGGAAGTTCACGTCAATAGTGAATTCTTCACCGGCTTTGTGACCAACCAGACCGTCTTCGAAGCCTGGGATCATGCGGCCCTGGCCCATAGCCAGTACGAAATCAGAAGCTTTACCGCCTTCGAATTCTTCACCGTCAATAGAACCGGAGAAATCAACAGTTACGCGGTCTTCAGCAGTGGCAGCAGCATCAGTTTCTTTCCAGTCCGCTTGTTGCTTACGCAGAGTTTCCAGCATGGTGTCAACATCAGCGTCGTTAACTTCAACAACCGGTTTTTCAACTTCGATGTTTTCCAGATCTTTCAGCTCAACTTCCGGGTACACTTCAAATTCTACGGAGAAGTTGAAGTCTTCACCCTGCTTGTACTCACCCGGGATATAGTTAGGTGCGCCAGCTGGATTGATTTTTTCTTTGATGATCGCATCAACGAAATTGCGTTGCATCAGATCACCCAGTACGTCCTGACGTACTGACGCGCCGTAACGCTGTTCGATGATATGGCTGGGTACTTTGCCTTTACGGAAGCCGTCAATACGTACTTTTTTAGAGACGTTGATCAGTTCACTGCTCACTGCTTTTTCAATGCTTTCAGCAGGAACAGTAATCGTTACGCGGCGCCCAAGGCCTTGAGTGGTTTCAACAGAAACTTGCATCTTGTTACCTCAAAAAAAAATCACAGTGCTCGGTCAACTCCAGAAGTCGTTCTCAAGATGAGCGCAAACTTACCTTGAAAACGACTTCTAAGAACCGGGACAGTTCTGTATCAGAACGTAGCCCTGTATTCGAGAGCGTCCGAAACCATTCCGGAAAAATTAGACGCGACATTATAGCGGCGCATACGCATTGAGTCGAGGACGGTCTCTGATGCGCGGGAGGGAAACTCACACGGGACTCGATCCTTCGAAAAATGCGGTCATTCAGAGGCACAAACCTCTTGCCGTCAGTCCGTCAGAAGAAAAACAAAAACGGCCCGCAGGCCGTTTCTTGAAATTCGCACCTACTAATACCGCATCTGACAAGGAAAGTTCCAGTTTTACCGTGTCAAAAGCCGATATTTATGCCTTTTGTGAATCAGATCGCCACTGTCAGGCCATTGTGCCCGCACCACGACATGGCGGTGAAGCCGGTACCGTATCCTGTAAGCCTTCCCATTCTTTCAAGGTATATGTGTGCAAAGCCAGCGCATGTACACTGCCTGCCAGCTCCTCGGTTAATTTCCCGTAGATGGCTCGATGGCGCGCCAGGAAACGCTCCCCGATAAACTTATCGGACACCATGACCACTTTAAAATGGCTCTCAGAGCCTGCCGGGACATTATGACGATAGCTTTCGTCAGTCACTTCCAGAAACGCAGGTTCGAATGCTTCAACTAATTTTGCTTCTATTTGCTCACGAATCATAGCAATCTCCTTAAACCGCATCAGCAGAGAACTGCGCCTGTCTGGTACCCCTATCCTTTTATAATGATAGGCGGCTTTCCAGATTCTATGCACACCAGAAGAATAAATTTCTGCTGCGGATTGATAAAAATGCCGCTCAGTCTGTCAAATAAAGTGCCGCTTAGCCACGGATGACGTCAGCCGTTCGCCGCTTTACTGTGACTTTGCTGAAAAAAAACGCGAAAAACACATTTTTCCGGATTGTTGGGACTTCCCCCGGCAAATGGCAATGTTATGATGTCGGCAAATTTTTGAGCACTATTCCCTTATTAATATTGAGAAAATACACATGCTAAAGAAAATTATTTTCCCTGTTCTGGCGCTCTTTATGCTGGCGGGTTGCGCTACCAGCACTAACACGCTGGATGTTTCCCCGAAAATTGTTCTGCCTTCCCAGGATCCTACCCTGCAGGGGATTACTATCAGCATTAATGGTGCTGACCAGCGTCAGGATCAGGCACTGGCGAAAGTGAACCGCGATGGTCAGCTGATTTCCCTGACCCCGTCACGTGATCTTCGCTTCCTGCTGCAGGAATCTCTGGAGAAGCAAATGACTGCCCGGGGCTACATGGTCGGTGCTGACGGTGCCGTTGATCTGCAAATTGTGGTGAACAAACTGTATGCTGACGTTCAGGAAGGGAACCTGCGTTATAACATCACCACCAAAGCCGATATTTCTATCATCGCGACAGCGAAAAACGGCAGCAAGCAGGTAAAAAACTACCGCTCGACGTATAACGTTCAGGGTGCACTGTCTGCGACTAACGCAAAAATCACCAATGCCGTTAACACCACACTAGGCGATGTCATCAGTGACATGGCGTCAGATACCAGCATCAGCGACTTCATCAAAGCAAACGCCCGTTAAGTTCAGCTGAAGTTTACATGATGAATTCTGCCCGGCTCGTCCGGGCAGAATGCTTTTTACAGCCAGCGATTATCTTTCCTGAAATGTATCCCTTCCTTTATTATGCATGTGCGCCACTCTCTCAACGGTTCGCAGGAACACAATTTTCATGATCAGTCAGTACTTTAAAATTTTCACGCAACGCAATACGGTCATTTTATTGCTTCTGGGCTTCGCTTCCGGTTTACCCCTGGCGCTGACGTCCGGCACATTGCAAGCGTGGATGACGGTCGAAAATGTCGACCTGAAAACCATCGGTATTTTTTCGCTGGTAGGTCAGGCCTACGTGTTTAAATTCTTATGGTCGCCGATGATGGATCGCTATACCCCCTCTTTTCTCGGGCGCAGACGAGGATGGCTGATCCTGACGCAGTTGCTGTTGGTCGTGGCGATTTTCGCGATGGGATTTATGGATCCCTCAAAAGACTTATTCTGGCTGGCTGCGCTGGCCGTACTGATCGCCTTCGCCTCGGCGTCGCAGGACATCGTTTTCGACGCGTATAAAACCGATGTACTGCCACCGGAAGAACGCGGAAATGGTGCCGCCGTGTCGGTCCTGGGTTACCGTCTGGCGATGCTGGTCTCAGGGGGACTGGCGTTATGGCTGGCTGACCGGTATCTCGGCTGGCAGCATATGTACTGGCTGATGGCGGGTCTGATGCTGATAGGCGTTCTCGCTACCCTGTTAGCACCGGAACCTCAAAACGCCCAACCCGCGCCTCGCAGTATTGAGATGGCTGTTATCTCCCCGCTTAAAGATTTTTTCGGCCGCAACAATGCCTGGCTGATTTTGCTGCTCATCGTCATGTACAAAATGGGCGATGCCTTTGCAGGTAGCCTGAGTACAACATTTTTAATCCGTGGCGTTGGCTTTGATGCCGGGGAGGTCGGGCTGGTAAATAAAACGCTCGGGCTGATGGCAACGATTATCGGCGCCTTATTTGGCGGAATGTTAATGCAGCGTCTGAGCGTGTTCCGCGCACTCATGTTGTTCGGGATTTTACAGGCTGTTTCCAACGCCGGTTACTGGATCCTGGCCATTACCGATAAAGATTTAACCACCATGGGCGCGGCGATTTTCTTTGAGAACCTGTGTGGCGGTATGGGGACAGCTGCGTTCGTGGCGTTGCTCATGACACTGTGTAATCGGTCATTCTCTGCCACCCAGTTTGCGCTGCTTTCAGCATTGTCTGCCGTGGGACGCGTATATGTCGGGCCGATTGCCGGATGGTTCGTTGAAGCTTACGGCTGGCCTTGGTTTTATCTTTTCTCGATTGTGGCCGCTATACCCGGCTTGTTACTGCTTGCAGTTTGCCGGCAGACTCTTGAATACACTCAAAAAACAGAGGCTTTCCTGCCACGCATTCACTTCGCCGCCCCGTACCGCTGGGCGTTACGTTGCATGCTGACGGGCAGCGTGTTATTGGTACTCTGGCTGCTCACGCTGATAATCGACAGTGCCGGATGGGCATCCTGGCACAGTCTGGCGACAATCCTGTTACAAGCGGGTGCCATCATTTGCCTGACTGGCGTTATTTTAGGCAGCCTGCTCGATTTTTTATCTCTGCGCCGTACTGCACGTGCCTGATTTACCGCCATTCATTCGAAATGAATGGCGTATTTCATTTAACAAATTATCTCTACATATGAGGCAATAAATTAAATCCAGAAAAAATAATATTTTCAGGGATAATTTTCTTTCGTGCTTTTTGTGCTTTTATTTCACCTGCTGTCTACATTAATTTAACATTAATTAAACCTACCGATGCGATATCGCACGGCAATTATAATGTCAAAATCTGTCACTCCTTGTTTTTCATCACTATAGAAAAAAATCCATACGCAACATATTGTTGCCGACTGTAAATTGTCACGTTCCGTGACATGTGTGACTGCGTTAACATAAAGTGTCAACAGCGCTTTGACACTTGTTTAAGCGTGTTTACAGTCCTGCAACCTTCCCGTAAAATGCCCGCACACCTGAAGCGACAATAGAGCCCTAGTTATTGAGGTCGTTAGATGAGACTTAAGAAATACAATAAAAGTATTGGGATGTTGTCCTTATTTGCCTCCGCAGTAATGTTGAGCGGTTGCAATACGGCATTGATGGATCCCAAGGGAGCAATTGGACTTGAGCAGAGAACGCTGATTTTAACCGCTATCGGTTTAATGCTGATCGTTGTTATACCAGTTATTATCATGGCGTTAGCCTTTGCCTGGAAGTATCGCGCTTCCAATACAAAAGCAAAATACAGTCCTGATTGGTCCCACTCCAACAAAATTGAAGCCGTCGTCTGGACAGTTCCAATTATTATCATTGCCATCCTGGCAACGATTACCTGGAAAACCACCCACTCGCTTGATCCGTTCAAGCCAATTGTGACTGACCAAAAACCGATGACGGTTGAAGTCGTTTCTCTGGACTGGAAATGGTTGTTCATTTATCCAGAACAGGGCATCGCGACCGTTAACGAACTGGTTATTCCTAAAGATGTGCCTGTTCAGTTCAAAGTCACTTCAGACTCTGTGATGAACTCGTTCTTCATTCCTCAGTTAGGCGGGCAGATTTATGCGATGGCCGGTATGCAAACTCAGCTGCATTTGATTGCAAATGAAGCGGGTACGTATAAAGGCATTTCAGCAAGCTTCAGCGGCCGCGGCTTCTCAGGTATGAAGTTCAACACAATTGCGACTCCAACCCGTGCCGATTTCGACACCTGGGTAGCGAAAGTGAAAAGTGCACCGAATCAGCTGGCGACAACTGATGACTTCAACAAACTGGCTGTACAGAGCATCGACAACCCGGTCGAATACTTCTCTGTTGCAAAACCTGGTTTGTTTAAAGAAATCATTGGCAAATACTCCATGCATGACATGAAGGCAGCGCCGGAAGGTCATACCATGCCAATACCTGCAGGCGCTGACATGAAAGGCATGGATATGGGTGGACAGTCTCACGCAGCCGGAGCCGAGGAATAAAAGATGTTCGGAAAATTAACGCTTGATTCGGTTCCGTATCATGAACCGATTATCATGGTCACAGTTGCCGCAATTATTATCGGTGGTCTGGCAGTCGTTGCCGGCATCACCTATTTCGGTAAGTGGAAGTATCTGTGGACCGAGTGGCTGACCTCCGTCGACCACAAAAAATTAGGTATCATGTATATCATTCTGGCCTTCGTCATGCTTTTGCGTGGTTTTGCCGATGCCATCATGATGCGTAGCCAGCAGGTCCTTGCCTCTGCGGGCGAGCCGGGCTTCCTCCCCCCTCATCACTACGACCAAATCTTTACCGCGCACGGCGTGATCATGATTTTCTTCATGGCGATGCCTTTCGTAATCGGTCTGATGAACGTGGTTGTTCCTTTGCAAATCGGTGCGCGCGACGTTGCGTTCCCGTTCCTGAACAACGTGAGCTTCTGGTTTACCGCCGCGGCTGTTGTGCTGATCAACATCTCTCTGGGTGTGGGTGAGTTCGCACAGACCGGCTGGTTAGCTTATCCGCCACTGTCAGGTAAGGAATACAGTCCGGGGGTCGGGGTAGATTACTGGATCTGGAGCCTCCAGATATCCGGTGTCGGTACCTTGCTGACCGGTGTTAACTTCTTTGCGACCATCCTGAAGATGCGCGCACCGGGTATGCCGCTGATGAAAATGCCGGTATTTACCTGGGCCGCACTGTGCACCAACGTGTTGATTATCGTGTCCTTCCCGATTCTGACCGTGACTGTTGCACTGCTGACTTTAGACCGTTATCTGGGCACCCATTTCTTCACGAATGATATGGGCGGCAACATGATGATGTACATCAACCTGATTTGGGCCTGGGGCCATCCGGAAGTGTACATTTTGGTTCTGCCAGTATTCGGTGTGTTCTCGGAAGTGACCGCGACCTTCTCCAAAAAACGTCTGTTCGGTTACACCTCGCTGGTATGGGCAACCATCGCCATCACCGTGTTGTCGTTCATCGTTTGGCTGCACCACTTCTTCACCATGGGTTCAGGCGCTAACGTCAATGCCTTCTTCGGCATCATGACGATGATCATTTCTATCCCGACCGGGGTAAAAATCTTCAACTGGCTGTTCACCATGTATCAGGGCCGTATCACGCTTAACGCGGCGATGTTGTGGACTGTTGGCTTCATCATCACCTTCTCTGTAGGTGGTATGACCGGCGTTCTGCTGGCGGTTCCGGGTGCTGACTTCGTGCTGCACAACAGCCTGTTCCTGATTGCCCACTTCCATAACGTTATTATCGGTGGTGTGGTCTTCGGTTGCTTCGCAGGTCTGACTTACTGGTTCCCTAAATCCTTCGGCTTCACGCTGAACGAAAAATGGGGTGTGCGTTCATTCTGGTTCTGGATCATCGGCTTCTTCGTTGCATTCATGCCATTGTACGTACTGGGCTTCATGGGCATGACCCGTCGTGTCAGCCAGAACATCGACCCTGAGTTCCACCCGCTGCTGGTTGTTGCGGCATGCGGTGCTGCACTGATTGCCTGCGGTATCCTCTGCCAGCTGATCATGATCTTCGTTTCCGTTCGCGACCGCGACCAGAACCGTGATCTGACCGGCGACCCGTGGGGCGCACGTACTCTGGAGTGGTCAACATCTTCTCCTCCTCCGTTCTACAACTTCGCCATCGTGCCGCAAATTCACGACCGCGATGAGTTCTGGGACATGAAAGAGAAAGGTACCGCTTACAAGCAGCCTGCTAAATATGAACCGATTCATATGCCACGTAACAGCGGCGCCGGTTTCATCATCGCTATGCTGAGTCTGGTTTGTGGTTTCGCCTTAATCTGGGATATCTGGTGGCTGGCTGCAGTGAGCTTCATTGCCCTGGCTGCGACCTGGATTGCGAAAAGCTTCGACGAAGATGTTGATTACTACGTGCCAGTTGAAGAAGTGGAACGTATTGAAAACCAACATTATGAACAAATCCGTAAAGCAGGTGTGAAACATGGCAACTGATACTCTGACTCACCACGATGAGGCCCATGCTGAGCATGGGCACCACGATGCAGGTGCAACCAAAGTCTTCGGCTTCTGGATCTACCTGATGAGTGACTGCATTTTGTTTGCGAGCCTGTTCGCGACATATGCAGTGCTGGTAAACGGGACCGCTGGCGGTCCCTCTGGTAAAGACATTTTTGAACTGCCGTTCGTGCTGGTAGAAACCTTCTGCCTGCTGTTCAGTAGTATCACTTACGGCTTTGCCATGCTGGGCATGAACAAAGGCAACAAAGCCGCTGTTAACGGCTGGTTGTTCCTGACATTCCTGTTCGGTTTAGGCTTCATCGGGATGGAACTCTATGAATTCCATCACCTGATTGCTGAAGGCTATGGCCCGCAACGCAGTGGTTTCCTGTCTGGCTTCTTTGCACTGGTCGCCACCCACGGTCTGCACGTGACCTGTGGTCTGATTTGGATCCTGACGATGATGGTTCAGGTTTCACGTCGCGGTCTGACGGAAGTTAACAAAACCCGTCTGATGTGTCTGAGCCTGTTCTGGCACTTCCTTGACGTGGTGTGGATCTGCGTGTTTACCGTTGTTTATCTGATGGGAGCGATGTAATGAGTCATTCTGCTACTTCCCATGGTGGCGCAAGCCACGGCAGCCTGAAGTCATACGCTATTGGCTTCATCTTGTCGGTTATCCTGACGGTGATCCCGTTTGCCATGGTCATGACCGACACGGCATCACATTCACTGATTCTGGGTACCGTGGTTGCTTCCGCCATCATCCAGATCGTTGTCCATTTAGTGTTCTTCCTGCACATGAATACGTCGTCGGAAGAGCGCTGGAACCTGGTGGCGCTTCTGTTCACCGCTGTGATTATCTTTATCGTTGTTGTGGGCTCATTGTGGATTATGTATAACCTCAACCTCAATATGATGGTCAGTTAAAGAGCCGAGCTGCACGTGATGATTAAGCAATACCTGCAAGTAACGAAACCAGGAATTATTTTCGGCAACTTAATTTCTGTCATCGGGGGATTTCTCCTTGCTGCCAAAGGCAGCATCGACTTCCCACTCTTTCTCGCCACACTGGTCGGTGTTTCGCTGGTGGTCGCATCGGGTTGTGTATTTAACAACTTTATTGACCGCGACATCGACCGGATCATGGAAAGAACGAAGAACCGGGTCCTGGTGAAAGGGCTTATTCCGCCGAAAACAAGCCTGGTTTACGCGACCATTCTGGGTATTGCGGGCTTTGCGTTGTTGTATATCGGAGCAAATCCGCTGGCGATGTGGCTGGCAGTGATGGGCTTTGTGGTTTATGTCGGCATTTACAGCCTGTACATGAAACGCAACTCGGTATACGGCACGTTGATCGGCAGCTTATCTGGCGCAGCGCCACCGGTTATCGGTTATTGTGCCGTTTCAGGCCAGTTCGATACCGGTGCCCTGATCCTGCTTCTGATTTTCAGCCTGTGGCAGATGCCGCATTCGTACGCGATTGCCATCTTCCGCTTCAAGGATTATCAGGCTGCGGGCATCCCGGTGCTGCCAGTGGTGAAAGGCATTTCTGTCGCCAAGCATCATATTATCGTCTATATTTTGGCCTTTATGATTGCGACACTGATGCTGACCCTGAGCGGTTATGCAGGTTATAAATACCTGATCGTCGCCGCCGCTGTGAGTATCTGGTGGCTGGGTATGGCACTGAAGGGTTACAAAACGGAAAACGATGTGCTGTGGGCGAGGAAGCTGTTTGGTTTCTCCATCATCACTATCATGTCGCTGAGCTTCATGATGTCCGTGGATTTTAATTCTGCCCCGACATCATTGCTGACGTACGTTTGGTAACGCACACGTTCAGTGTAACCCGCTGAAATCACAGCTAAAGGCCAGTAGCAATACTGGCCTTTTCTTTTGCTCACTCTGACGGGCAAATTTCGTAATATCTGCTAAAGATCCATCGTTTTACCCAAGCCGGCTTAATCATTAAAATGTCGGATTGTTATTTTGAGGTAGTAATGTGAACGATAACCAGATGACCCCGCAGGAAAGTCGGGCTACATGGGGACTAGGGACAGTATTTTCTTTGCGCATGCTCGGCATGTTCATGGTGCTGCCGGTGCTGACCACTTATGGCATGAAACTGTCCGGCGCCAGCGAAACACTGATCGGCATCGCCATCGGTATTTACGGACTGGCACAAGCTGTTTTCCAAATCCCGTTTGGCCTGCTTTCTGACCGTGTTGGCCGCAAACCACTGATCGTCTTTGGTCTGGTCATCTTCTGTATCGGCAGCATTGTGGCTGCTTCCACCGAATCTATCTGGGGCGTGATCATAGGTCGTGCCTTGCAAGGCTCTGGCGCAATTGCAGCTGCCGTGATGGCCCTGCTTTCTGACCTGACCCGCGAGCAAAACCGTACCAAAGCGATGGCGTTTATCGGCATCAGTTTCGGTATTACCTTTGCGATTGCAATGGTTCTCGGCCCGATCATCACCCACGCCTGGGGCTTACACGCCTTGTTCTGGGCGATCGCGGCGCTGACCATTCTCGGTATCATCATCACCGTGGCCGTGGTGCCCTCCCCTGCCACGCACATCCTGAACCGTGAATCGAGCATGGTGAAAGGCAGCTTCGGTAAAGTGCTGAGTAACGCTAAATTGCTGAAGCTGAACTTCGGCATCCTGTGTCTTCACGTGTTACTGATGTCGAGTTTCGTGGTGTTGCCGCAAGTGATGGAACATGCAGGTTTCCCGCCGAGTGAACACTGGCGGGTGTATCTGATCACCATGCTGACATCTTTCGTTGCCGTCATTCCGGTGATCGTTTACGCCGAGAAAAAGCGCCACATGAAACAGGTATTCATGGGTTGCGTGATGGTGTTGCTGCTGGCTGAAATCGTGCTGTGGGCTGCTGGCCTGCATTTATGGGCAGTCATCGCCGGTATCCAGTTGTTCTTCCTGGCCTTCAACGTGATGGAGGCGATTTTACCCTCGCTAATCAGTAAAGAATCTCCCGCAGGCTATAAAGGCACGGCAATGGGACTTTACTCCACCAGCCAGTTCATCGGGGTAGCAATTGGTGGCAGCTTAGGCGGTTATGTTTACGGACACGCCGGTGCCGGTACAGTATTCCTGGTATGTGCAGCAATTGCCGTCGTCTGGTTGCTGGTTAGCTCTACTATGACTGAACCGCCGTATGTCAGTAGCCTGCGTATCACCTTATCTGAACTGGCAGTGAAAGATTCCGCCTTGCAGGCGCGGATCCTTGCACAGCCAGGTGTGGCTGAAGCCGTTGTCGTACCGGAAGAATTCAGTGCCTATGTGAAAGTGGATACCAAACAGACTAACCGTAAAGCGCTCGAACAACTGGTCAGCGCGGCCTGATTGCCCTCCTGACAAAAACACGCTGTGCTGGCAAACTGGCACAGCGTTTCACTTTTATCTCTGCCGCGTGACTCCCCTCACTTAAAAAACCTCAGTAATCATTATCCTCAGGAATTCCTTAACAAAAATTTTGTCAGTGATGACGGCTTTCGGGCCTTTTGAGGATCTCATGAAAACATATGCTCTCGTTGGCACCGGCGGTCGCTCGGGTTTATACATTGAAGCGATCACCGGCAAATACCGCCACAATGCAAAATTTGTGGCTTTCTGTGATACAAACCAGACGCGAATGGATTATGCGAACCGCCAGCTTGAGCAAAGTGGCGTCGCCCGGGTACCGACCTGGAAAGCGGCCGGTTTCAATACGATGCTCGACGAAACCAAACCGGATATCGTGATTGTCACCAGCATGGACCGCACGCATGATGATTACATCGTCCGCGCCCTGCACGCCGGTTGCGACGTCATTACTGAAAAGCCGATGACCATTGATGAACACCGGGCGCTGCGTATTCTGGATGCGGTCGATGCCACCGGTTATCAGGTGCGTGTGGCGTTCAATTACCGCTACGCGCCGCATCACAGCAAAATACGCGAACTGCTGATGCAGGATACTATCGGCGAAGTGCTGTCAGTTCATTTTGAATGGCTGCTCAATACCGAACATGGTGCAGATTACTTCCGTCGCTGGCACCGTGAAAAACGCAATTCCGGCGGCCTGCTGGTGCATAAATCCACCCATCATTTTGACCTGATGAACTTCTGGCTGAACAGTACGCCGGAAAAAGTGTACGCCCAGGGTGACCTGCGGTTTTACGGGAAAGAGAATGCTGAGAAACGCGGCATGACAGAATTTTATCCGCGTGCGCATGGCTACACACAGGCACAAAATGATCCGTTTGCACTGCATATGGCAAATAATGCCCAGCTTAAAGCGCTGTATCTGGATGCGGAACACGAAGATAACTACTTCCGTGATCAGAGTGTATTCAGCGAGGGCATCAATATTGAAGATACGTTATCCGTGCTGGTGAAATATCAGAACAAGGTGCAACTGACCTATTCACTGAATGCATATCTGCCATGGGAAGGGCTGAACGTGGTGTTTAACGGCACCCGGGGACGCATTGAAATGAAAATTGTCGAGATGTCTTACGTTAACGCTGGTGGGAAACGCGAAAAAGAAGGCAGCATTGAAAAAGCGGAAATCACGGTTTATCCGTTATTTGCCGAACCCTGGAAGGCACAATTCCAGCTGGGAGAAGGTGGTCACGGCGGCGGTGATAATGCGATGCTGGAAGACTTGTTCGGCGAGCGCAAAGAGGATCCGTTAAAACGTGCAGCCGATCATCGCGCCGGTGCCATGTCGATCCTGACCGGGATCGCCGGGAACCTGTCGATGCAGTATGACAAACCTGTTTACTTTAAAGATTTCGAGCTGGTGAAAAGACTACGCCAGCGCAAGTAACCCACAAAAAAGGGACGCAATGCGTTCCCATGTTAATTGCCAGAGAGCCAGGTAATTTGAGCGGCAGGAAGGCGGCAAATGAAGGAACCCGATGCGCTTACCGGAGTAAGTGATTCGGGTTACTGAATACGGTCAACACATCTGCCGCTCAAAGAACGACGGCTATCAGTCGCGGAAGTTTTTGAACTGGAACGGCTGGCCTAAATCGCCGTTACGGATGAGTGCCATCACAGCCTGTAAATCATCACGCGCTTTGCCAGTGACACGAACTTCGTCACCCTGAACCTGCGCCTGCACTTTAATCTTACTGTCTTTGATCAGCTTGACGATTTTCTTCGCCAGCGTGGATTCAATGCCGGAATGCAATTTTGCTTCAACACTGTAAGTTTTACCGCTGTGCTCCATCTGCTCCGGAATTTCCAACGCCCCGCCTTCAATGCCACGTTTGGCTAACTTCTCACGCAGAATATCCACCAGCTGGTTCACCTGAAAATCTGATTCGCTGGCCACTTTAATACTCTCATTTTTTTCATTGAGATCGAAGCTGGCAGGAATATTGCGGAAATCCCAACGGGTTTGCAGTTCACGACTGGCATTTTCCACGGCATTACGCACTTCCTGCATGTCGATTTCGGAAACAATGTCAAAAGACGGCATAATCGCTTCTCCCTGTAGTTTTTGTGTTGCGTTATATGGCGTGCATAATACCGCCTTCAACCGCCGATGCCAAACGACAGCAAAGCACCAAACATTAAATGCTCCGGTGCTCATAAAGTGCAGGTGAAAATGTGATCTGTAGCACAAAAGTCTATACTAATAAGATAACCGGACAGCAGAATATTCTTTCAACTATCTTCTTCATGGTTCTATTTCGCCACGATTCCCGGGAGGCACAATGAAAATAACAGTATTGGGTTGCGGTGCGCTGGGACAACTCTGGCTTTCGGCTCTTTATCAGCAAGGCCACGACGTACAGGGCTGGATCCGCATTCCGCAGCCATTTTGTGCCGTCAACGTTATCTCGCCGGAAGGCATTGCTTTTAATCGCAATATGCCTACTAACGACCCGGAACATCTGGCACAAAGCGAATTACTGCTGGTTACGCTCAAAGCATGGCAGGTTTCCGGCGCGGTCAGCGCGCTGATGCCAAAGCTTGATGATAATTGCGCAATATTACTGCTGCATAATGGCATGGGTACTGTTGATGAATTACCGCCCCATCGTCTGGCCATTTTGCAAGGCGCGACGACCCATGCGGCACGTCATGAAAGCAACGCAATTGTCCATGTCGCAGCGGGTGTCACACACATCGGGCCGGTAACACCGCGCGGTGCTGCACTGAGTTCACTGGCAGATACGCTGCATAATGCGTTACCGGATGTCGCGTGGCATGACAACATCAAATCATCGTTATGGAATAAACTGGCGGTGAATTGCGTCATCAATCCGCTGACGGCGATATACAATTGCACTAACGGCGATTTACTGGCCCATACCGCGCAGATTGAAGAAATCTGTCAGGAAGTCGCACAGGTGATGGCCATTGAAGGCGTTGAAATTCATAGCGAATCTTTACTCAGTTTTGTCTATCAGGTGATCGACTCGACGTCAGCAAATCATTCATCGATGTTGCAGGATATCCGCAGCCAGCGTCATACTGAAATTGATTACATTACCGGCTATGTCCTGCGGCGCGGACGGAAATATGGGCTGAATTTACCGGTGAATACCCGCTTATTTGAACAGATTAAGAGAAAGGAAAACGATTATGAGCGCATCAGTTCTGGTCTGCCTGGCACCTGGTAGCGAAGAAATAGAAGCCGTTACCGTAATTGATTTGCTGGTGCGGGCGGGCATTAACGTCATCACGGCCAGCGTCGCCGGCGATGGCAATCTGGAGATCCGCTGCTCACGCGGCGTGCGGATTCTGGCCGACGTCGCACTGGTGGATGTCGCAGATGATGAGCATGACGTGATCGTACTGCCAGGCGGCCTCGCTGGTGCAACCTGCTTCAGTGAAAGCCCGTTGCTGGTGGAGAAAGTCCGACAGATGCACGTCAGCGGTAAAATCGTTGCCGCCATCTGCGCCGCTCCTGCGCTGGTGCTGGAATATCACGATTTATTCCCGGTAGGCAACATGACTGGCTTCCCGGGCCTGAGGGATAAGATCGACCCGAACAAATGGTCCGATCGTCGCGTAATTTTCGATCCACGCGTTAATCTTCTGACCAGTCAGGGACCGGGCACATCCATGGAGTTTGCCCTGAAGATTATCGATCTGTTGCTGGGTAAAACCAAAGCGGCAGAGATTGCCGCGCAACTGGTTCTTGCGCCGGGGATTTATAATTATACCGATGAAGGTGCCCGGGAATCCTGAACCATCAGATACCCGAAATAATTCGGGCTGTAGGGCAACCTTTTAAACTGCGCCTGCGCTGGCCCCGACGGGAAGAGGAAAGCCAGCGCATCTGCAGCCTGAAGGGTAAAAACTAAGGGCGATACACCTTAACGTTATCGAAACCCTGTTCTTTCAGATACAGCGCCTGCAAACGGCTCATGACGCCGCGGTCACAATATAACAGATAGGTTTTGCTCTGATCGAGAGAGCCAAACTGAGTGGCCAGTTTGTAAAACGCCAGCGGTTTCACTTCAACATTTTCCAGTGCCAGCGGTTGTGCTTCCACTTCATCCGGTGCGCGGACATCCAGAACGATGTCTGTTGAGATAAACTCCGCCACCGTTTCCACTTCCGGTACGACTTCGGCTGCCTGCGTAGCGATTTCGCGAATATCGACATTGCGCGCCTCACTGACCACTTTATCCAGCACGTCAAAATCGAACATTGCTTCTTCAGCTTCGATCTTGGCTTTCACCGCCTTCACCGTCGGGCTTTTCGAAATCACTCCACAGTATTCAGGCATGGTCTTGGCAAAATCTTCGGTACCGATTTCACGGGCAATCCTGATGATGTGCTCTTTATCGTGAGAAATCAGCGGGCGCAGGATGAGCGTGTCCGAAACATTGTCAATCAAACGCAGATTGGTCAGTGTCTGGCTGGACACCTGCCCCAACGCCTCACCTGTCACCAGTGCCTGGACGCCGTAGCGCTCAGCGATAGCAGACGCCGCTCGCACCATCATGCGTTTCAGCACCACACCCATCTGGCCGTCTTCGACTTTTTCGAGTATTTCACCCACTACCGGTTCGAAATCAACCGCGATAAAACGCACACGATGCGAGCTGCCAAAACGGTTCCACAGATAATGAGCCACCTGTTTTACGCCGATTTCATGCGCAGCACCGCCAAGATTAAAGAAACAATAATGCACACGACAGCCACGACGCATCAGCATATAACTGGATACGCCGGAGTCAAAGCCACCGGAAATCAGTGACAGCACATCTTCCTGTGTGCCAATCGGGTAACCGCCCTGGCCTTCGAGGCGGCTTTTTACCAGCACCAGTTTATCGTCGTTAATTTCCAGTTTCACCGTGACCTGCGGAGCGGTCAGGCTCACACGGGCCGATTCGATGTGCTGATTCAGACCGCCGCCGACATAGCGCTCAACTTCAGTAGACGTGAAGTCATGTTTGCCACGACGTTTAACACGCACGCAGAAAGTTTTGCCTTCTACTTCAGTACGATAAGCCTCCAGCGCCTGCTCAAAGATATTGTGAACGTCGGTATAAGGACGGTCTTCAACTTCTTCCACATAACGGATACCCGGAATGCGGCAGAGCAATTCCTGAATCAGGTCGTGTTTACTTTCGTCTTTACTGCGAACTTCGATATGATCCCAGTGGCGAACCACCGCCAGCGTCTCATCATGCGGTCGCACAATATTGCGAATGCTGCTTGAGAGGATCTTAATAAAGCGCAAACGCACAGATTGGCTCTTGATGGTGATTTCAGGGAACAATTTAATGATAAACTTCATGGCAGTCTTTTGTTAGCGGGTGAAAAAACGGGGTAGTAAGTCGCTGAATAAGGATCTAGGATCCTATTATTGCTAAGCCAAATGTTCATTATGTGTCACATTGGGCTTAGCAATAATATCTGCGGCGCAGAGTATATCACTTAAAATGGGTACTCTGTGCACAAAACCCTGTAGCCGATCTCATACTGAACAGGAATGTCTCTTGAGGCTGAGCGCTGAGTCTGTCGCCTCAGTACTTCGATCATCCGTTCTGATCAACGATATTAAAAGAGAATTATGTCAAAAAAATCTGCATCACCTGCCAATTTTGAAACGGCTCTGGCCGAACTGGAACAGATTGTTTCCCGCCTTGAGTCGGGCGAGCTGCCGTTAGAAGACGCACTCAACGAATTTGAGCAAGGCGTCCAGCTGGCACGTCAGGGGCAACAAAAGCTGCAACAGGCAGAACAACGCGTTCAGATCCTGCTCGACAGCGACAACGATGCTCCGCTGACGCCGTTCACCCCAGAAGCCGAGTAACGGGTCATGTCTGAAGCGATCTCTCTCTCCAGCGCTGGCGGATTTACCCGTGAACTGCGCGCAATGCAAAAGCGTGTCGATGAGGCACTAACAGCCTATGTCAGCGCACAGCCGCTGGCAGATTTACCGCTGGTTGAAGCCATGCGTTACGGCGCGCTGCTGGGGGGTAAACGTCTGCGTCCATATCTTGTTTACGCCAGCGGCCAGTTGTTCAGCCTCGATCTGAAAAATCTCGATGCGCCTGCGGCTGCCGTGGAATGTATTCATGCCTATTCACTGATACATGATGATTTACCGGCCATGGACGACGACGATTTGCGCCGTGGTCAGCCAACCTGCCACATTAAATTTGGCGAAGCTAATGCGATTCTGGCGGGCGATGCCCTGCAAACGCTGGCGTTTTCTATTCTGGCTGACAGCGAAATGCCGGATGTTGCCATAAAAGATCGTCTGGCGATGATTTCCGAACTGGCCCGCGCCAGCGGAGTCAGCGGTATGTGTGGTGGTCAGGCTCTGGATTTAGCTGCGGAAGGCCAGCAGGTTGGCCTGGAGGCGCTGGAAAAAATTCATCGTCATAAAACCGGTGCGCTGATCCGCGCCGCCGTGCGCATGGGCGCGCTGGCAGCCGGTGAAACCGGACGTGCCGTTTTACCGATACTGGATAACTACGCGCAGGCCATTGGTTTAGCATTTCAGGTTCAGGATGATATTCTGGACGTGGTTGGCGATACCGCTACGCTCGGTAAACGTCAGGGTGCTGACCAGCAACTCGGGAAAAGTACCTATCCTGCCCTGCTGGGGCTGGATGGCGCGAAAACCAAGGCCGCAGACCTGTATCAGGAAGCCGTTTCCGCATTGGATCAGTTGGCCGCACTTTCCTACAACACGGCGCCACTTCTCGCGTTAGCCCGCTTTATCATTGAACGCGATAATTAAACTTACTATGAGCAACTGATGAGTCTTGAATTAGCGAAATACCCGACACTGATGCTGGCGGAGAATCCTGAAGATCTCCGCTCACTTCCTAAAGAGAGCTTACCTAAGCTCTGCGATGAGTTGCGCCAATATTTATTGGCCAGCGTCAGTCAGTCCAGCGGACACTTTGCGTCCGGTCTGGGGACGGTTGAACTGACCGTGGCGATGCATTATGTCTATAACACACCGTTCGATCACGTTGTCTGGGATGTCGGCCATCAGGCCTATCCGCACAAAATTCTGACCGGTCGCCGTGACCGTATTTCCACCATCCGTCAGAAAGGCGGTCTGCACCCGTTCCCGTGGCGTGGTGAAAGCGAATACGACACCCTATCCGTCGGTCACTCATCGACCTCAATCAGTGCAGGTCTCGGCATGGCTGTCGCGGCTGAACGTGAAGGTAAAGGCCGTCGCACCGTGTGTGTGATTGGCGATGGTGCGATCACAGCAGGTATGGCGTTTGAAGCGATGAACCATGCGGGCGACATTAAACCCGACATGCTGGTGATCCTCAACGACAACGAGATGTCGATTTCCGAAAACGTCGGGGCGCTGAATAACCACCTGGCACAACTGCTCTCCGGCAAACTGTATTCGCGTCTGCGTGAAGGCGGCAAGAAGGTCCTGTCTGGCCTGCCACCGATTAAAGAACTGGTGCGCCGAACCGAGGAACATCTGAAAGGCATGATGGTGCCAGGCACGTTGTTTGAAGAGTTGGGCTTTAACTATATCGGGCCGGTAGATGGTCATGACGTGCTGGCGCTGACGCAGACGCTGAAAAACATGCGGGACCTGAAAGGCCCGCAGTTACTGCACATTATGACTAAAAAAGGCAAAGGCTATGCGCCAGCCGAAAAAGATCCCATCAGTTTCCATGCGGTGCCTAAATTCGATCCGGCTTCCGGCACGTTGCCGAAAAGCAAAGAAGGTCTGCCGACCTATTCGAAAATTTTCGGTGACTGGTTGTGCGAAACCGCCGCCAAAGATA
The DNA here is from genome assembly GCF_019049755.1 of Rahnella perminowiae. Classification (GTDB taxonomy): domain Bacteria; phylum Pseudomonadota; class Gammaproteobacteria; order Enterobacterales; family Enterobacteriaceae; genus Rahnella; species Rahnella perminowiae. The sequence goes on along the minus strand of NZ_JAFMOS010000643.1, from coordinate 40,316 downwards.
GCCAGCTGATGGCCGTTACGCCGGCGATGCGCGAAGGCTCCGGTATGGTGCGTTTTTCACGCGAATATCCGCAACAATATTTCGATGTGGCCATCGCCGAACAGCACGCCGTCACCTTTGCGGCAGGCCTGGCGATTGGCGGATACAAGCCGGTTGTGGCGATCTATTCAACGTTTCTGCAACGCGCTTATGATCAGGTTATCCATGATGTAGCGATCCAGAATCTGCCGGTACTGTTTGCTATCGACCGCGGTGGCATCGTCGGCGCTGATGGTCAGACGCATCAGGGCGCGTTCGATCTCTCCTTCCTGCGCTGCATCCCGAACATGACCATTATGACGCCGAGCGATGAAAACGAATGTCGCCAAATGTTGCATACCGGTTATCACCATAACAACGGGCCGGTTGCCGTACGCTATCCGCGTGGTAATGGTACCGGTGCTTCCTGTGAACCGCTGGCTTCTCTGCCCATCGGGAAAGGCGTCGTGCGTCGTGAAGGCGAAAAGATAGCGATCCTGAACTTCGGTACATTGCTGCCGGAAGCGCTGGCCGCAGCAGAAAAACGCAACGCCACCGTCGTTGACATGCGCTTTGTAAAACCGCTGGATGAAGCGCTGATTCAGGAACTGGCCGCCAGCCATGAAGTGCTGGTCACGCTGGAAGAAAACGCCATCATGGGCGGCGCGGGCAGCGGCGTAAATGAACTGTTGATGTCCAGGCGAATCCTGGTGCCTGTACTGAATATCGGTCTGGCGGACAGCTTTGTTGCGCAAGGTACACAGGACGAAATCCGTCATGATTTAGGGCTGGATGCCGAAGGCATTGACCGTCAGATAACTGACTGGCTGGCCTGATTATTCCCCCTCTTTCTTCCTGAAAGAGGGGTTTTCCCCTCCGATTCCCTTTTCAGTCACACGAGCCTGCCCTGCTTTAAGCTACAGTTATAGCGTGCTAATCATTTTCACGATTTTCTGTTATCACTTCATGCTTACCAGGAGACATCATGCAATACATTACGCTCGGAAAAACCGGTATGAAAGTTTCCCGCCTGTGTCTCGGCTGTATGACTTTTGGCGAACCGGATCGCGGCACCCACGCGTGGACACTGCCGGAAGAGAGCAGCCGTCCTATCATCCGGCAAGCGCTGGATGCGGGGATTAATTTTTTTGACACCGCTAACAGTTATTCTGACGGCAGCAGCGAGGAAATCGTCGGCCGTGCCCTGAAGGATTTTGCCAGGCGCGATGAAATTGTCGTGGCGACTAAAGTGTATCACGCGGTCACCGGCTTAAAACCCGGGCTTTCACGGGCCTCGATTATGCAATCCATCGATGACAGCCTGCGCCGTCTGGACATGGATTATGTCGACCTGTTGCAAATCCACCGCTGGGATTACGAAACGCCGATAGAGGAAACGCTGGAGGCGTTGAATGACGTAGTAAAAGCCGGCAAAGCGCGTTTTATTGGCGCGTCTTCCATGCATGCACATCAGTTCAAACACGCATTAGATGTCTCTGAGCAAAATGGCTGGGCGGGTTTTGTCTCAATGCAGGATCAGTACAATCTTATCCAGCGTGAAGAAGAAAACGAAATGTACCCGCTGTGCCTGGAAAGAAATATTGCAGTGTTGCCCTGGAGTCCGCTGGCACGCGGTAAACTCACGCGTCCGTGGGGAGAAACCACCGCCCGTTCAGTTTCCGATAATTTTGCCAAAACGCTGTATGACGCGACCGATGAGGCCGACGGTAAAATCGCTGAGCGTGTCGGGAAAATAGCGGAAGATCATGGCGTACCACGAGCGCAGATCGCCCTGGCGTGGATCTTAAGTAAACATATCGTTACCGCGCCTATAATCGGTGCTTCGCGCCCCGCTCATCTGGAAGATGCCATCGCCGCACTGGAGGTGAAACTTTCCATTGAGGAAATCGCCGAGCTGGAAATGGCGTATGTGCCGCATCAGGCGACCGGTTTCCAGTAATCTGAGATGACAAAAAAGGCGTTACCAGGCCAATCCTGTAACGCCTTTTCACTGCATGGTCACGAAGATCAGAACAGGCCCAGCGGCCAGTGATGCCCGACCAGATAGATGATAGCCGCGCCAAGCACACCGGCGACCACATCATCGATCATAATACCCATTCCGCCCTGTACGTTGCGGTCAAACCAGCGGATGGGCCACGGCTTCCAGATATCCAGCACACGGAAAACGATAAATCCGATCAACACCCAGCGCCAGTCATTGACCGGGATCGCCATCAGTGTGATCCACATACCGACAAATTCATCCCATACGATACTGCCATGGTCATGAACCCGCATGTCGCGCGCGGTCTGGCGGCAAAGATAAACCCCGATACAAATGCTGAACATAACGATCATCGAATACACCTGCCATGGCAGGTAGGTCATGACAATCCAGAACGGGATCGCGGCGACGGAGCCCGCCGTGCCAGGGCCAACAGGGAATAAACCGCTGCCAAAACCTGTCGCCAGCAAATGCCACGGATTACGCAGATCCAGACGCTTTTTGGCCGCAGCCATGTCCTGAACCGGATCTCCGGTTTTTCCTTTGTACCCCGCCGGGCGTTTTTTACGGCCTATATTCACAACAAATCCTCTCCGGCAAAGTGGTCAAAACCTTGCCATTCAAGTTCGACCGGTACGCCTGAACGCATAAACTTAATACCTTCTGAAAGCGGCGCAATCTGACCCACACAGGTAAAGTTGACACCCAGATGGCTCAGCGCAACATCCAGCGCACCCCGGTTAATTTCCGGCACAGTGAAGCAAAGTTCATAATCTTCACCGCCGGTCAGTGCCCATTTCAGTGCCTGTTCCGGATCCGCCACCTGATTCATGGCTGGCGAGAAAGGGATCGCATCAAGATCGAGGCGTGCACCACACTCGCTGGCATTCAGTATATGTTTAAGATCGGAAACCAGTCCGTCGGACAGGTCGATGGCTGAGGTGGCTAAATCGCGCAGCGCCTGCCCCTGTAAAACACGTGGCGACGGACGCAGATGGCGTTTAAGCAGAAATTCGCGAGTTGTCGCATCATCAACATTCAGCTGTTCCAGCAAAATCGCCAGGCCAGCTGCGCTATCACCCAGCGTACCGGTAACAAAGATCCAGTCGCCTATGCCCGCACCGGCGCGGGTTAACGCACGCCCCGCAGGCACCAGACCCTGAATGGTTAACGTCATGCTCAGCGGTCCGCGTGTCGTATCCCCGCCAATCAACTGCATGCCGTAATAATTAAGCTGTTCAAACAGACTGTCGCTGAATGCCTGCAACCAGTCAGTGTTCACTTCCGGCAGTGTCAGCGCCAGAGAAACCCACGCAGGATCGGCACCCATAGCAGCCAGATCGCTCAGGTTAACCGCCAGCGCTTTATAGCCCAGGTCTGCCGGTGAAATCGTTTTGAGAAAATGGATGCCTTCGACCAGCGTGTCGGTGCTGACTGCTAATAGTTGCTTCTCGCCTACCGTCAGCAGGGCACAATCATCACCAATGCCTAAATGAACATCCTGTCGGGCGGTTCTGAACCGGTTAAAGTAGCGAGTGATTACATCAAATTCGCCGCATGACATAGTACATTTCCAAATCGTTAGAATGACTTAAGGCCGGAAATCCGGCCTTAAGAAGGGTGTCACACAAAAGATAAACCAGGTGACATCACCAGATTATCAACAGAGACGGTTATCAGGCCAAAATGACTGTCGCCATTTGTGACTGAAGCCGAAACTTTTTTGATGATCATTTTTTACGAATATGCGGGCCTGCTTTATCCAGCACACCATTGACGAACTTATGGCTATCTTCAGCACCAAAAGTTTTCGCCAGTTCAATGGCTTCATTGATCGCCACTTTGTAAGGGACGTCCTGGCGTTTGCTTAGCTCAAACAGAGCCAGACGCAAAATTGCTCTTTCCACCTGGCCCAGTTCATCCAGCTGGCGGGACAGGTACGGCGCCATCAGTGCATCGAGTTTCTCAGCACTGTTTGCTACACCAGCCAGCAGTTCGCGGAAATAGGCAATGTCTACGTCTTTGACATCCTGCTCGGTCAGGAATTCTAATTCAACATCGGCGATGTCATTTTTCGACAACTGCCAGGAGTAAAGCGCCTGAACGGCACATTCACGGGCGCGGCGACGAGCAGCAGGTTTCACGGATTTCCCCTTAACTAGATTCAGGCTTTAATAGCCTTGATAACATTAATCATTTCAAGCGCGGTCAGTGCAGCTTCTGCACCCTTGTTACCGGCTTTTGTCCCTGCGCGTTCGATGGCTTGTTCAATGCTTTCTGTGGTCAGCACACCAAAGGCAACCGGGATTTCGCTGTTCATGGCAACGCTGGACAGGCCAGAGCTACATTCGCCCGCCACAAATTCAAAGTGGGCAGTGCCCCCGCGGATCACGGTGCCAAGTGCAACAACCGCATCGTATTTGCCGCTTTCAGCCAGTGCGCGGGTTGCCAGAGGCAATTCGTACGCGCCCGGGACCCAGACTACGGTGATGTTGTCATCGCTGACCTGACCGATACGTTTTAATGCATCAACAGCACCTGAAAGCAGGCTGTCGTTGATAAAATTGTTAAAACGAGCAATCGCGATCGCTACGCGCGCGTTAGGCGTGGCTACAACACCTTCGATAACGTTCATAGTTTTCCTTAAAGTGGGTTCAGGAGTTTCTCAACCCCAGCCGCAGGGGGGCGGATTCTATCATAAAATAACCCTGTCTGGACATGCGCTTTTAAAGCCATTCCGCAGGGAGGAGTAAAATTCTCAATACACCGGTTTCAGACGCAAACGTAAGTCAGGGCCGACCTGGCGGATATCGCTGAAAATAAATTCCGGCGCATCCGCCAGATGCTGCAATCCTGGCAGTTCACACAGTGCCCGACCATTATTGCCCAATAACTTAGGCGCCATATAAACGATTAATTCATCAACCAGACCGGCTTGTAATAAGGCACCGGCCAGTTGTGCGCCGGCTTCCACCCAGATGGAATTAACCTGACGTTTCGCCAGTTGCATCATCAGCAGAACCAGATCAATACGATTGTCGCGTCCGGCCACGCGCCATTGTTCAACAGACTCCGGCCAGGCTTGCGAGTCAGTTTCCAGCCGTGCGAGTAATACTTCCCCCGGTAAATTCATCAGCTGATGCTGTGGTGTCACGCGGTTTTGACTGTCGAGAATAATCCGTAATGGCTGACGCAGATTTTCCTCGGGATAAATTGCCTGCACTTCACTGCCCAGTTCGCTCCAGCGTACATTAAGCGAAGGATTGTCAGCCAGAACCGTGGCACTGGTGCTCAGGATCGCCGAGCTTTCTGCGCGAAAGCGCTGAACATCAGCACGGGCCGCCGCCGAGGTGATCCACTGACTTTCGCCAGAAGCCATCGCCGTTCGGCCATCTAAAGAGGCACCCATTTTAAGCTGAACATAGGGAAAACCGGTGCGCATCCGTTTGAGGAAACCCAGATTCACCGCTTCAGCCTGCGGGTGCATCAGCCCATGGCTAACATCCACGCCGTTTTGTTTGAGCCGGTACAAACCCCGCCCTGCCACTTCCGGATTAGGATCCTGCATCGCCGCTACCACGCGGGCGACGCCTGCCGCCAGCAATGCATCGGCACACGGTGGTGTACGCCCATGATGACTGCACGGTTCGAGGGTCACATAAGCGGTCGCCCCTCTGGCTTTCTCACCGGCCATGCGTAATGCGTAAACTTCTGCATGGGGTTCACCGGCACGCAAATGATAGCCTTCACCCACAATTTCGCCATTCAATACAATGACACAACCGACATTAGGGTTAGGTGTGGTGGTAAAACGCCCGCGGCGCGCCAGCTCGAAAGCCCGCGCCATATAGCGCTCATCGGTATGGTTTTCGGCGGAGAATGGCTTTGCAGATTGTTCAGACGACATCAGCTTTCCTTAGTCCTGAAGGCGGGCGATTTCTTCACCAAATTCACGGATATCTTCGAAGCTGCGATACACCGACGCAAAGCGGATATAGGCGACTTTATCCAGCCCTTTCAGGGCGTCCATCACCAAATTACCGATCATTTTAGCCGGGATTTCACGTTCGCCGGTCGCACGCAGCTGCGACTTAATGTGGCTGATGGCAGTTTCGACGTCATCGGAACTTACCGGGCGTTTTTCCAGCGCTTTCAGAAAGCCACCGCGAAGTTTGTCTTCATTGAACGGTTCACGAACTTCATTGCTTTTAATGACGCGCGGCATCACCAGTTCCGCCACTTCAAACGTGGTGAAACGTTCATGGCACACCAGGCACTGACGGCGACGGCGAACCTGCGATCCATCGCCTACCAGACGGGAATCGATGACTTTAGTATCAACAGCGGCACAAAATGGGCAATGCATAGCACTTCCTGATCGCGAACTCAATTGAACAGTAGTTTAACCCGAAGTGTGCCGACAACAAAGGCTGTCGCTACTTTCATCGACATCGGGTTAAACTTAGCTATCGATATGGGTGCCCGGATGGAATGTTTCAACGGGCAGATGAAAGGAAGTCTCTGATATGACAAAACATCCACACCTTTTGTTGGTCTGCGCCGCATTGTTCAGCCTGACGGGCTGCGCGACGCAAAATTCACAAATACCGGCCCTGAAAACGGAAGTCGGGCAGCTTAATCAAAAGCTGCAACACCTGACCGATCTGGCCCTCGCACTGGAACAGCAAACCACCCTCAACCGCCAGTCGGATAATGGTGTCTATTTATTACCGGCAGCCAAAAGTGCCGCATTGCTCAAAAGTAACATTGGTGAATTAAGTCTTCAGCTAACCCGTATCGCTCCGGACGCCAGCGGCGTACAGGCCGTACTGGAAATCAAAAATAATGCCGGTCAGCCATTGCCAGCGTTTACGGCATCTCTGAGCTGGGGACAGCTCGATCCGGTTACAGGCAAGCCGCTGACTGTCGATATGCAGACCCAGACCATTACCGTCGAGCCAGACCTTCTGCCGGGTCCGGTGAAAACAGTCGATGTGAAGTTTGACCAGGTGACTGTCGAAACGCTGGGATTTGTACATCTGCATAATATTGTGGCAACGCCACAGTCCCTGCCTGTCGTAACCCGATAAAAACCGCAAACAGCAGATAAAAAAAACCCCGCGTCGCGGGGTTTAGGTTTTCTATTCCGATAACGGAACCATCGGCAACTTACGGCAGAATCGAAGGTTGATCTGCGCCTTCTTTTTCCACTTTCTGCTGCAACATGTGCTCACGCTTCATACCCAGTTTCAGGGCCAGCGCGGACGCCACGTAGATTGACGAAACCGTACCGATCGACACGCCAATCAACATGGTCAGTGAGAAGCCTTCCAGCAACGCACCCCCAAAGATATAGAGCATCAGAACCACCATCAGCGTGGTCGCTGAGGTCATAATGGTACGACTTAACGTCTGGGTCAGGGACACGTTCATGATTTCGTAAGAATTACCGCGACGAATTTTGCGGAAGTTTTCACGAATACGGTCCGATACCACGATGGAGTCATTCAGCGAGTAGCCGATAACGGACATCAGGGACGCGACGATGGTCAGGTCAATTTCGATCCTGAACAGTGACAATACGCCCATGGTGATGATCACGTCATGCGCCAGTGCGATTACCGCCCCCAGCGCCAGTCGCCATTCAAAACGGAAACCGACATAGATCAGGATGCAAATCAGCGCCATCAGCAGCGCCATGCCGCCAGCCTGCGCCAGATCACTCCCCACGCTCGGGCCGACAAACTCAACACGTTTCACGGTCGCGTCTTTGTCGATATCCGCATTCACCAGACTCAGGACTTTATTCCCCAGTTCCTGACCGGCATTACCCGATACAGGTGGAAGGCGAACCATCACATCACGACTGCTACCGAAGTTCTGAACGACAGGATCCTTGAATCCTGCTTTTTCCAGATCGGCACGCATTACGTCCAGGTTAGCGGGCTGGCTAAGGCTGATTTCAATGACGGTACCGCCAGTGAAATCCAGACCCCAGTTGAACCCGCGAACGCCCATAATCGCAACGGATGCGATAAACAACAGGCCTGAAATACAGAAGGCCACGTTGTCCCAGCGCATAAAGTCGATAACTTTACGGCCGTAGTTCAGTTGTTCAACAGTATATGGTTGTTGCTGTGCCACAACGCACTCCTCAGATAGACAGCTTTTTAATGCGTTTGCCGCCGTAAACCAGGTTCACGATGGCACGGGTTCCCACGATCGACGTAAACATCGAGGTTGCCACACCGATAGCGGTGGTGATAGCAAAGCCTTTAATCGAACCGGTACCCACTGCATAAAGAATAATTGCCGTGATCAGGGTCGTAATGTTGGCATCAACGATACTGGAGAACGCGCCTTTATAGCCTTCATGAATCGCCTGCTGAACGGAACGCCCGTTCTTCAACTCTTCTTTGATACGTTCGTTTATCAGTACGTTGGCGTCGACGGCCACCGCCAGCGTCAGTACGATACCGGCAATACCCGGCATGGTCAGCGTCGCACCAGGCAGCAGAGACATGATCCCGACAATCAGCACCAGGTTCGCAATCAGCGCGGTCGTCGCGATCACACCAAATTTACGGTAGAAGACCACCATAAACAGAATGGATGCCACCAGGCCCCACAAGCACGCTTCCAGACCCTGAGTGATGTTTTGCATCCCTAAGGTCGGGCCAATGGTCCGTTCTTCAACAATCTGAATTGGCGCGATTAACGCACCGGCACGCAGCAGAAGGGACAACTGACGGGCTTCATTCGGATCGTTGACGCCAGTGATACGGAAGCTGTTGCCCAGACGTGACTGAATAGTCGCCACGTTGATAACTTCTTCCTGTTTCGCCAGAATCGCACGGCCGTTGGCATCTTTCTTACCGCTGTCTTTGTACTCCACGAACAAGGTTGCCATCGGTTTGCCGATATTATCCTTGGTGAAGTTAGACATGGCGTTACCGCCAGCGCTGTCGAGTGAGATGTTGACCTGTGGCTGATTGTATTCATCCATGCTGGATGTGGAATCAGTGATATGGTCACCGGTCAGAATCACCCGCTTGTACAATACAACCGGGCGACCATCACGCATGTCTTTCACTTCGCTGTCGCCCGGTACACGACCGGTTGAAGCAGCAGAAGCATCCACGTTGGTGTTAACCAGACGGAATTCCAGGGTCGCGGTCGCGCCTAAGATTTCTTTGGCACGTGCAGTATCCTGAATCCCCGGCAGTTCAACCACAATACGGTCGGAACCCTGACGCTGTACCAGTGGCTCAGCAACACCCAGTTGGTTTACGCGGTTACGCAGGATATTGATGTTTTGCTGAACGGCGTACTCACGGGCTTCACTCAGGCGGGCATCAGTCATCACCACACTCAAAGCATTGTCACCGCTGTTAGTGATCACTAAATCGCGATGACGTGGGCTCAGATAGCTGGCTGCAGAATCACGGGTCGCAGCATCGCGGAAACGCACTTCAACGCCATAGTTGTCGAGCTTACGCACCGTGGCATAAGGAATATTCTTGTCGCGCAGGTCACTGCGCATGCTGTCCATGGTCTGCTCTTGCAGCTTACTCAACGCGGTATCCATATCCACTTCCATCAGGAAGTGCACACCACCACGTAAGTCGAGGCCCAGCTTCATCGGCTCAGCGCCCAGCATACTCAACCAGCGCGGCGTTGCCGGCGCGAGGTTCAGTGCAATAACAAACTTGTCGCCCAACGCTTCAGTCAGCGCTTCACGTGCACGAAGCTGTACGTCTGTGTCTTTAAAACGGGCAAGAATAGCGCCATTTTCCAGGGCAATCGATTTGCTCTGGATTTTGTTTTGGTCTAATACATTACGGACTTGATCCAGTGTTGCTGCACTGGCGTCGGAACCCCGAACACCAGTGATTTGAACAGCCGGATCCTCACCATAAAGGTTGGGAAGTGCATAAAGCAGCCCGACGATGACCACAACGATCAGCATCAGATACTTCCACGCAGGATAACGGTTTAACACGGCAGTTCCCTTCGGGAAAATCGAAAATTAGATAGACTTCATCGTGCCTTTTGGCAGAACTGCTGCCACGAAGTCACGTTTGATCATCACTTCGTTGGTGTCGTTCAGTGCGATAACCACATAACCGGTTTCGGCTACTTTGGTTACGCGACCGATCAGGCCACCTGTGGTCATGACTTCGTCACCTTTACCGATAGAATCCATCAGTTTTTTGTGTTCTTTAGAACGTTTCTGCTGCGGGCGCAGGATCATGAAATAGAAAATCAGACCAAAAACCACCAGCATAATAACCAGAGAGTAAGGACTTCCCTGTGACGGTGCGCCGGTCGCTGCGACTGCATCAGAAATGAAAAGGCTCATTTAAATTCCCTCATTGTTGTTGTGAAGCAAATTGATGTAAAACAAACCGAGAATCCGACCCGGAGACTGGCGATAAAACGTCTCGCACAATACCCCATAATGCCGGTCCAAGAAATTATAAAATCGGCACCTCCTTTCGAAGATGCCGACGCGAGAAAGAAATCAGAAGTTTAAAGGCGGAACCGGTTTGCCTTTACGCTCGTAGAAGTCTGTCACAAACGCTTCCAATTTACCCTCTTCAATAGCCTGGCGTAAACCGGCCATCAGACGCTGGTAATAGCGCAGGTTATGGATCGTATTCAGGCGCGCACCCAGAATTTCGTTGCAACGGTCGAGATGATGCAAGTAAGCGCGGCTATAATTGCGACATGTGTAGCAATCACAGTGTTCGTCAAGCGTTGACGTGTCATCTTTATGCTTCGCATTACGGATTTTAACGATACCGTCGGTCACAAAAAGATGGCCGTTTCGTGCATTACGCGTTGGCATCACGCAGTCAAACATATCGATACCACGACGCACGCCTTCAACCAGATCTTCCGGTTTACCGACACCCATAAGATAGCGAGGTTTGTCTGCCGGAATTTGCGGACAAACGTGCTCCAGAATACGGTGCATGTCTTCCTTCGGCTCGCCGACTGCCAGTCCGCCCACAGCGTAACCATCAAAGCCGATATCTACCAGCCCTTTTAATGATACATCTCGTAAATCTTCGTAAACGCTCCCCTGAATAATCCCAAACAAAGCATTCTTATTATTCAACTCGTTGAAGCGATCGCGGCTGCGTTTTGCCCAGCGTAAAGACATTTCCATCGAGCGTTTTGCATAATCCCAGTCGGCAGGATATGGCGTACATTCGTCGAAGATCATGACGATGTCGGAGCCCAGATCGTTTTGGATCTCCATGGATTTTTCCGGACTCAGGAACACCGGATCCCCGTTGATCGGGTTGCGAAAATGCACGCCCTCTTCTTTGATTTTGCGCATCGCACCCAGGCTAAATACCTGGAAGCCGCCGGAATCGGTGAGGATCGGGCCATGCCAGTTCATGAAATCATGTAAGTCGCCGTGCAGCTTCATGATTTCCTGCCCCGGACGCAGCCACAGGTGGAAAGTGTTACCCAACAGAATTTGTGCGCCGGTTTCTTTCACTTCTTCCGGGGTCATACCTTTTACTGTGCCGTAAGTGCCCACAGGCATAAATGCCGGGGTTTCGACTACGCCACGTTCAAAGACCAGACGTCCGCGGCGTGCGCGGCCATCGGTAGTGCTTAATTCGTACTTCACATTGCCTCCAGCATCAGAGAAACAGTCTGATGAGGTTAAGTCCGTGGCATCACGCCCGGAAAAGAAAGCCCGGATGCACCGAGTGCGTCCGGCGCGGTTTACTGCTGCCCCACCACTTCCTGTGGCGCCAGCGGGTTACGGTTGATAAACATCGCATCACCATAACTGAAGAAACGGTATTGCTCTGCGACGGCCTGATGATAGGCATTCAGGGTATTTTTATAGCCGGCAAACGCCGACACCAGCATGATCAGTGTCGATTCAGGCAGGTGGAAATTGGTGATCAGGGAGTCAATAACCTGATAGTGATAACCCGGGTAGATGAAAATCTTGGTATCACCGAAGAAGGGCGCAATCAGCGCATCTTCGCTGGCCTTCGCCGCGCTTTCCAGCGAACGTACCGAGGTTGTGCCCACCGCCACGACTTTATTACCCCGCGCTTTACAGGCCAGCACCGCATCCACAACTTCCTGAGGCACTTCGGCATACTCAGCATGCATGATGTGGTCTTCGATGGTGTCCACGCGAACCGGCTGGAAAGTTCCGGCGCCCACGTGCAGCGTCACAAAAGCAAATTCCACACCTTTTTCTTTCAGCGCATCCATCAGCGGCTGGTCGAAGTGTAAACCGGCGGTAGGGGCTGCCACTGCGCCGGGACGTTCGCTGTAGACTGTCTGATACAATTCCCGATCAGCATCTTCATCGGGGCGATCGATATATGGCGGCAGCGGCATATGGCCGATTTCGTTGAGCAGAGTAAAGACATCACGATCTTCATTAAATTCCAGCTCAAACAAGGTATCGTGGCGCGCCACCATAGTCGCTTTAATATCTTCGTTGTCACCAAGCAGCAGTTCAGCGCCCGGCTTTGGCGATTTAGACGCACGTACGTGCGCCAGAACGCGGTGAGAATCGAGCACACGCTCAACCAGTACTTCAATTTTACCGCCGCTGACCTTACGGCCGAATACGCGGGCCGGGATCACGCGGGTATTGTTAAAAACCAGCAAATCACCGGGATGAATTTTATCCAGAATATCGGTGAACACGCCGTGCGTTAACTCACCGCTCGGCCCGTCCAGAGACAACAAACGACAGCCGCTGCGCTGGGTCTGCGGATAGCGGGCAATCAGGGATTCAGGGAGTTCAAAAGAAAAATCGGCAACACGCATGGCTTTTCACTTCACTTAACGACAAAAACAGGCGGCTTAGTCTAGAGGGACGGGACATCCCCTGCAAGCTTCTGCGCTAATAAAGGCATCACAGCCCTGTCAGAGATCAACTTTCCTGCGTTATACTCGCCCGATGAATTTTTTAGCGCATCTCCACTTAGCCTCTCTGGCCGAAAGTTCCCTGACCGGCAACCTGCTGGCTGATTTCGTTCGCGGCAATCCTGACGGACAATATTCAGCTGAAATTGTCAGCGGGATCCGCATGCATCGCCGCGTAGATACCATGACCGATTCGCTGCCGGAAGTGAAAATTGCCCGCCGCTATTTTCGTGAAGATTTTCGCCGCGTCGCGCCCATCACGCTGGATGTCGTCTGGGATCACTTTCTCTCCCGCCACTGGGCGACACTTCATCCACAGCAATCGCTCGAAGATTTTCTCGACGCCTGTCAGCAGGAAATTGAACCGCTGCTGCCTGAAATGCCTGAACGTTTCCGGAATCTGAATGCGTATTTATGGCCTGAACGCTGGATGGAACGTTATGCCGCACTGCCTTTTATTGGGGACGTATTACGCGGTATGGCCAACCGGAGGCCGAAACTTAGTGCGCTGACCGGCTCTTTCCACGATATCGAATTGAATTACGATGCCCTTGAGCAGCTTTTTTGGCAGTTTTATCCGGTCATGATGCAACAGGCGAAAGACCGACAACTCTGATCAATCTCATCAGTTCTGTGAACCGTCCCGCAATTCCCTGCAACACAAGAGGTTGTTGTTAAAGAACTCTGAGACTTACGTCAAAGACTGATAGCCGGATACTATCTGATTGATTGGTGCGATGGGGTTTATTCACCCGCAGCTTGCCCCTATACTGACAGTCGTTTTGTTCATCCTTTCCTTTCACCTACGACGCCCTCTTGGGTTTCATAAGGAGTAATATTATGGTTCTGGTAACTCGCCCAGCCCCTGACTTCACCGCAGCAGCCGTACTGGGCAGCGGCGAAGTAGTTGAAAACTTCAACTTCAAAAAACACACTGCAGGCAAACCAACTGTTATCTTCTTCTGGCCAATGGACTTCACTTTCGTCTGTCCTTCAGAACTGATCGCTTTCGATCACCGTTATGAAGAATTCCAGAATCGTGGCGTAGAAGTGGTAGGCGTGTCCTTCGACTCCGAGTTCGTTCACAACGCATGGCGTAACACCCCAGTTGAGAAAGGCGGCATCGGTCCTGTTAAGTACGCGATGGTTGCTGACATCAAACGCGAAATCCAGAAAGCCTACGGTATTGAACATCCGGACGCCGGCGTTGCACTGCGTGGCTCTTTCCTGATCGACAAAGAAGGTGTTGTCCGTCACCAGGTAGTGAATGATCTGCCACTGGGTCGTAACATCGACGAAATGCTGCGTATGGTTGACGCGCTGCAATTCCACGAAGAGCACGGCGAAGTGTGCCCGGCTCAGTGGGAAAAAGGCAAAAAAGGCATGGGCGCATCCCCGGATGGCGTGGCCAAATATTTGTCTGAAAACGCATCAAATCTGTAATTCCTTCACGGTTTTATGATGCATAACGGTCAGCCTCGCTGGCCGTTTTTTTTTGCCTCTTATCCTGCACGATCACATTTTTCCCTCCCCGCTTCCTCACTCTCTGTTATTTAGGTCTACGCTGAAAACGGTCAGGCTACGTCATCATGGCGCGACGTTTGCATAATAATGGTCGGACTAAAATAACAAAAAAGCGTTATCACACAATAACCTGAAGGTTATGACTCAAAAGACAGGGTAATAAACAGGAGCCTATATGTTACGGAAATCACTCATCGCGCTGGCCTTGCTGACCAGCTTCCCGCTCTGCGCCGCATCTAATCCTGCGGTGGAAGCCAAAAACGGGATGGTCGTCACTTCGCAATATCTGGCCTCTCAGGTCGGCGTCGATATTCTGAAAATGGGTGGCAACGCTATCGATGCTGCCGTGGCTGTCGGCTACGCGCAGGCTGTCGTTAACCCATGCTGTGGCAATATTGGCGGCGGAGGCTTCATGACGGTGCATCTTGCCAACGGTAAAGATACCTTTATCAACTTCCGTGAAACTGCGCCTGCTGCTGCCAGCGCCAATATGTATCTGGATGCTGACGGCAACGTGAAGAAAGGTGCCAGCCTGTACGGGTATCTCGCTGCAGGCGTACCCGGCACAGTATTGGGCATGGATACGGTGCAGAAAGAATATGGCAAACTGACGCGCCAGCAAGTTATGGCACCGGCAATTAAACTGGCCCGCCAGGGCTTTGTGCTGACCCGCGCCGATACCGATATTCTCGACACCACCGTGAAACGCTTCAAAGAAGATCCTGAAGCGGCTCGTATTTTCCTGCGCAAAGACGGCAGCCCGCTGCAACCCGGCGACAAACTGGTGCAAACCGATTTAGCCAACACGCTGGAGTCCATCTCCCGGCACGGTCCGGATGCATTCTATAAAGGCAAAATCCCGGCGGCGGTTGAGGCCGCTGCGAAAAAAGGTGGCGGCATCCTGACAGCGGCCGATTTCGCGAACTATAAGGTCACTGAAGACGCCCCTATCACCTGCAGTTACCGCGGATATAAATTCGTATCGGCTCCGCCGCCGAGTTCCGGCGGCGTCACGATGTGTGAAATCCTCAACATTGTTGAAGGCTATGATCTGAAAAGTATGGGGTTCAACTCTGCAGCCTCTATACACACCCTTACCGAGGCCATGCGCCATGCGTATATGGACAGAAATACCTATCTCGGCGATCCGGAGTTTGTGAAAAATCCCGTCGACCGTCTGGTCAGCAAAAGCTATGCCGAAGAAATCCGTAAGAAAATAGAAGCGGATAAAGCCACGCCTTCGACGGCGGTTCAGCCTGGCATGGAACCCCACGAGAAGCCGGAAACGACTCATTACTCTATTGTCGATAAAATGGGGAATGCCGTTTCAACCACCTATACGGTCAATGGCCGCTTTGGTTCAGTGGTGATTGCACCGGGTACGGGCTTTTTCCTGAATGATGAGATGGATGACTTCACGACCAAAGTCGGCGAGAAGAATTTGTACGGACTGGTACAGGGAACCAAAAATGCCATCGCCCCCGGTAAGCGCCCACTATCGTCTATGAGCCCGAGTCTGGTGACCAAAGACGGTAAAATCTTCATGGTTCTGGGGTCGCCGGGCGGATCACGTATTATCACCATTACTTTGCAGTCGGCGCTGAATGTTATCGACTACGGCATGGCACCACAGGAAGCGGTGGATGCCCCCCGTATTCATCATCAGTGGCTGCCGGATGAGGTCTATTATGAGCAGCGTGGCGTTTCTCAGGACAGCCTGAACATCCTGCAGAAGATGGGTTACAAGATGGTGGAGCAGACGCCATGGGGCGCGACAGAGCTGATTATGGTGGGGTTACCGGGGGCTGCTGGCGTGACATCGGCGAACTCAGGTAATGACTCGGCGGTGTCAGGCAAGGTTCGCGAAGGTTATCTCTACGGTGCAAATGATGTGCGGCGACCTGCAGGTGCCGCCATCGGCTATTAACCTTCATCCTTCGGGCTGTCTCTGCGTTGACTGCCTTGATACAGCCCGAATGATTTGGTTAATAACAATTTATAAACAGTAAAAAGCCCCCGAAATCATCTGATATCAAGGGCTTTAAAATTTACCGGAAGGTAAGTGCTTGCTTACGCTTTGTTGCTCAGCGCCAGCGCTTCTTTCTTGCGATCGTTACGGCGTTTGAAGGCATAACCCACCAGTAATGCCACTACCCACACCATCCCGACATACAGCGAAATACGGGTATCCGGGAAGTAACCAATCAGGCCAATGATGAACACCAGGAAAATGATCCCGAACACGGAGGTGTAAACACCTCCTCGCAGCGGGAATTCAAGTTCTTTCACCTGTTGTTTGCTCAGTTTGCGACGAAAACCAATCTGGGAGAACAGGATCATAATCCACACCCAGACCGTCGCGAAAGTCGCCAGAGACGCAATCACCAGAAACACAGCCGACGGCATGATGTAGTTCAGATAAACCGCTACCAGCAGTGCCGCCATCATCACCAGCACGGTGACCCACGGCGTGCCCAGACGCGATACCTTGCTGAACATTTTCGGTGCCTGCCCCTGCTCTGCCATACCATGCAGCATACGGCCCACGCCGAATACATCACTGTTAATCGCCGACAGCGAGGCGGTGATCACCACGAAGTTCAGGATTGCCGCCGCCGCGGTAATACCCATGTGCTGGAAAGTCAGCACGAACGGGCTGCCCTGTGTCCCCACCTGATTCCAGGGGAAAATAGACATGATCACAAACAGTGTACCCACGTAAAATACCAGAATACGCAGCGGCACGGAGTTGATGGCTTTAGGGATAGATTGTTTTGGATTTTCTGCTTCACCGGCCGTGATCCCGATGATTTCAATGCCACCATAAGCAAACATTACCAGTTGCAATGACAAAATTGTCCCCATGATCCCCTGACTGAAGAAGCCGCCGTGACTCCACAGATTGTGGATGCCGGTCGCCTGCCCGCCATTACCGATGCCCCAGAAGATAATGCCAAAGCCTGCCACGATCATGATAATGATGGTCAGAACCTTGAAGAACGAGAACCAGAACTCCAGCTCGCCAAACACTTTTACGCTGACCAGATTAATCGCGCCGATAATCAGCACCACGCTGAGAACCCAGGTCCATTGCGGCACATCCGGGAACCAGACGCCCATATAAATACCGAACGCCGTGACATCAGCGATAGCGACGATCAGGATTTCGAAACAGTATGTCCAGCCGGTGATGTAACCTGCCATCGGCCCGAGGTAATCCTGCGCATAACGCGAAAATGAACCACTCTGCGGGTTGTTAACCGACATTTCGCCGAGGGCACGCATGATGATAAACGCGATAATTCCGCCGACCAGATACGCCAGCAATACACTCGGCCCGGCCATTTTAATGGCGTCTGCCGAGCCATAAAACAAACCGGTTCCGATGGCTGAGCCCAGTGCCATAAAGCGGATATGGCGCGTTGTCAGGCCACGTTTTAACTTCGTGCCCGGCGCTTCTTGTTGCGCGATTGGTTGTTCAGCTTCTTGCTGCATGTGCGTTAACCCGTGTTGTTTTTTTTGATATCAAAAATCGTATTCTAAAAAAATGACTTTTAGCCCGCCAATGAAAAAGCCACGGAAGGGTTCTCCGTGGCCTGATTGGCGAAACATTCGTCAGACATTCATGCTTTTAGCTCTTCGAACATTCACCCGATGATCACTGATGCGCGGTTACGCTGCGCGGGCCGCTGATTTTGTCATATATTCCCACCAGCACCAGCATTAATAATGAAGGCGGTAACCAGGCAAGACCTTGCGCAGCCAGTGGCAGGTTAGCGGTCCAGGCGGGCATCAGGTCAGCAAAAGCAGAGGCTTTGATCCCATCAACAATGCCGAACACCAGACTTACCACCATGACCGGAGCCACGATACGCGTGGTGCTGTTCCACCAGCGCAGGGTGAAACTCAGCACAACCAGCGCGATACATGGCGGATAAATCGCCGTCAGTACCGGCACTGAAATCTGAATCAGATGGCTCAGCCCCAGGTTGGACACCAGCATGGAGAACAGACCCAGAATGAAGACCAGTGTCTTATAAGACAGCGGTAAATACTGGGCAAAGAACTCCGCACAGGCACACGTCAGGCCAACCGCCGTCACCATGCAGGCAATAAAAATCAGCGCACCGAGGAAGAAACTGCCAATGCCACCAAAGGTGTGCGCCACATACGCATGCAGAATAATCGCGCCGTTAGTCGCGTCAGGCACCAGTGAAGCACTGTTTTCGCCGAGTTTGAACAGGCTGAGATAAACCAGCATCAGACCCAGACCGGCAATCAGACCCGCCAGAACCGTATAACGGGTCAGCAGTTTGGCATCCGTAACACCACGGGAACGCGCGGCATTGACGATAACGATACCAAACACCAGCGCCCCCAGTGTATCCATGGTCAGATAACCGTTAACGAAACCGCTGGAGAACGGCACCGTCTGGTAAGCATCCACCGCTGGCATCGGAGAACCCGCTGGCCAAAGTACAGCAGCGATACCCAGTGCCGCCAGCGCGACCATTTTCAGTGGCGCGAGGAAATGTCCGACGGTATCGAGCAAACGGCCCGGATACAGAGAGATGCCAATGACCAGAGCGAAATAGATCACGCTGTAAATCAGTAAAGGCAGCGGGCCGTCACCGGTCATCGGTGCGATCCCCACTTCAAAAGATACGGTTGCCGTGCGTGGCGTAGCAAACAGCGGACCAACGGCCAGATAACACACGGTCGCCAGAAGAATACCGGCACCACGACCAATTGGCGTACTCAGGGCATCCACACCGCCACCAACGCGCGCAAGTGCAATGACCGTCATCACGGGTAGCCCGACGGCGGTAATCATAAACCCGGCAGCAGCCCACCAGACGTCATGGCCTGCCTGCAGGCCAACCATTGGCGGGAAAATGATATTTCCGGCCCCGACGAATAAGGCGAAGGTCATGAAACCCAGCGCCAGAATATCTTTATTTGTTAAACGAGTACTCATGATGGGTGTCGTGTTGCCTGTTCAAATGAATAAAGTGTCCGATGCTGCCGTCGCGCCACGTCGTCAAAAGGATGAATGTCCTGAAAAAGTCAGAGAGCATCAATATAAGGATCGAAGTGAGCAAAACGCCTGATGATATGCAGATGATTACGTTGTTATGCAGGGAGTATCGAGCGACAGCGAAGGCTAAGGTAAACTTTTATAGCGTATAAAGGCAAGACGTGATCGAAAAAGCAGAGTGTTTGACCAGATTAATATATCAAAGCAGGGATATTCACTAAATACCGTCAAAAACACACCATATGATATGTATGATTTTTAAACTAACGAAGCACAAGATACGCCCAGATAAGACAAAAAATGCGTGAAATCACCATCTGCAGGTTATTTCACGCACAATACTCAGCATATTCCTGAAGCTGAATTTCCAACGCGTCAGGGGTTACCAGACGCGGGCAGCGATATCGACCACCAGCTTCAGTTTTTCCCACTGCTGCGCTTCGGTCAGGCTGTTACCCTCTTCCGTAGACGCAAAACCACACTGCGGGCTGAGGCAAATCTGGTTAATATCCAGATATTCAGCGGCTTCTGCCAGTCGTGATTCTACTGTTTTTGCCAGTTCCAGTTCACCGGATTTGGTGGTAATCAGCCCCAGGACCGCCTGCTGATGGCCTTTTTTGATGAAACGCAGCGGCTCGAAGCCACCGGAACGCTCGTTGTCATATTCCAGGAAGAAGGCATCGATGTTCACGCCACCAAACAGGATCTCCGCCACCGGCTCATAGCCACCTTCTGAAATCCAGGTGGAACGGAAGTTGCCGCGACAGACATGCAGACCAATCACCAGATCATCCGGTTTACCGGCAATCGCTTTATTCAGCACATCAGCGTAAGTACGCGCTAACGCTTCCGGAGAATCGCCCCGCTCGCGGATTTGCTTCTTTTGATCCTCAGAGCACAGGTACGCCCACACCGTGTCGTCAAGTTGCAGATAACGGCAACCGGCATCGTAAAACGCTTTAATCGCATCACGATAAACCTGCGCAAGATCGTCAAAATACTCTTTCAGATCCGGATAAACCTCTTTGCTAATGGCGTTACGTCCGCCGCGGAAATGCATCACGCTCGGGCTTGGAATGGTCATTTTCGGCACCGCCGTTCCGCTGATGCTTTTCAGGAAACGGAAATCTTCCAGCATCGGATGCGAGCCGAAACCGAGTTTGCTGACCACTTTAATACTGCGTGCTTTGGTCTGGACGCCGTTGAACTGGATCCCCTGCACTGCGTCGTAACCTTCCACACCTTCAAGACCTTCGAAGAAATCAAAGTGCCACCACGCCCGGCGGAACTCACCGTCAGTGACCACTTGCAGACCGGCTTCGCGCTGTAAATCCACCACGCGGCGGATTTCAGCGTCTTCTACTGCCCGCAGTTGCGCGGCATCAATCTCCCCGGACTGAAATTGCTTACGGGCTTGTTTAATTGCCGCAGGGCGCAGGAAACTGCCGACGACATCAGCGCGGAACGGAGGGGTTGTACGTTGCATGCATGACTCCTTTTAGCCATCCCGCTTCTGGCGGCGGAATGCGAATGATTTACATAGTGAATAATTACGCGGCGTTATATTTAGACATCTGGATGTCTAAACGTCTTTAAACCGATATTGTCATGCAGATTGCTCCGGAGCAACAGAGGAATCCTCATGAGGCTTGAATAAAATTCATGATCGCTTTGCGATGTTTCATGATGCTGAACAATATTTGCCCCATGACGATCTATGGTAATAAATACTACAGTTGTTTTTACCAGGGACGATAGCATGAACTGTTTACGTATTTTCGTTACAGAGGATTTTCACGACTTCATGACCGCCAGCAAATTGTCGGAACAGGTTATCCTCACGTCGGCACATAAACTGGCAAACGGACTTTTTGATGCGGATTTGTCCGGCAACGTTTACAAGAAGAGAATTGCGCCGACAGGGAGATCGAAATCAGGGTTTGGCCGGGCCATTGCTAAAGATTTGCTCAACTTCACAGAGCTGCAACTCGAAACAGAACTTCGGACTGGATTAATTAAAGAGGCGATGTCTAATGGCTGATGAACGTTTGCTAAAAATGCAGCGGATGGCTCAACGCTTCCATGACTCATCTGGCGTGGTTTCACAAACCACGATGCGCGATATTAACAAAATTGTCGATGAGGCCGTTCAGGAAGAGCGGCTGAGAGCCTTTGCCGAAAGTTCAGCTGAACGTATTCGTGCGTTGCGTGAGAAAGAAAAAATCAGTCAGGGTGTGCTGGCCAGACTCATCAATATGTCGGCTAACAGTATTCAAAAATGGGAACGCAACGAAACGAAACCAACGGGTGCCGCCCTGCTTTTACTGCTATTAATCGAAGAAAAAGGGTTACAGATCATTTGCTAAAAGAAGCCACAGCTTATTGCTGTGGCTTGATTTTTATCCCTTTACATCGCTTTGGCTGGCCTGTTCCGGAGGAACAATCAACTTCGGTGCCAGCGTAAACATAAAGCGCGTACCGACCCCCACTTCACTCATGACTTCAAGTTTGGTGTGGTGATGGCTGAGCGCATGTTTGACGATCGCCAGCCCGAGTCCGCTGCCGCCGGTCTGCCGCGAGCGGGCCTTATCGACCCGGTAAAAACGTTCGGTCAGGCGCGGGAGGTGCTGCGGCGCAATGCCCGGCCCGTTATCACTGATCTGGAATTGCGCACCATGCGGCGTTTGCTGCCAGCTGACTTCAATCCGCGTCCCGGCAGGCGTGTGGTTGACGGCGTTATACACCAGATTCGATACCGCACTGCGCAACTGATCTTCATTACCAAAGACGTTCAGTTTGTCATTAATGCGAAACACCACCTCATGCCGGCCGTTGCTTAACGTTTGCACCTCACGTTCGAGCATACCGAGCATCACCGGAATATCGACTTTCTCATGCAAATCAATATTCGCTGAAGCTTCGATTTTCGACAGCGTCAGCAACTGCTTCACCAGCCCGTCCATTCGCCGCGTCTGTTCCTGCATGGTATCCAGTGCTTTGGTGCGGAAAGGTTCTTCCAGTTTGGCGTCTTCCATCATTTCCAGATATCCCTGCAATACGGTCAGCGGGGTTCTCAGCTCATGACTGACGTTAGCAAAGAAGTTACGCCGTGCACCTTCGAGCTGGCGCATCTGTGTGACATCGCGTGCCACCATCAGCAGTTGCCCTTCTGAATAAGGCATAACGCGAAACTCGACGTAATGCTCATTATTGAGTTGCAGATTCAGCGCCCGGCTGAAATCGCGGGTCTGGATCCACAGCCGGAATTCCGGATAACGCAGCAGGTTGAAGATATGTTGCCCGTTATCTTCCGGCCAGCGGAAACCGAGCAGATCCTGCGCCAGCCCGTTACACCAGAAAATATTGCCTTCTTCCGTGGTCAGCACCACGGCATCGGGCAGCGATTCAGCACCGCTGCGAAAACGTTTGATCAACTGACCTAATTCGCGACGCCGACGCCGGTTGCGCATCTGCATCTGGTTAAGCCCGTAGAACAGCGGCTCCCAGCTCCAGCGGCCGTTCGGCGGCGTAATACTGCGGTCAAGCCACAGCCAGTGAGAGAGTTTGAGCTGGTTGTAATAATTCCAGCCCAGTGCCGCAACCAGCGACACAAACAGGAGCCAGCCGAAATGACCGACGAAAATACCGAGAATTAACGCTGGCAGACAAAAGAGAAAAAATTCGCCGGCCAATCGTTTCCATGACAAACGTTCTAGCACACAGATTCTCCGCTGTGAGGACTCAATAACGCGTTGAAAAACGGTATCCGGTACCACGAACAGTCTGGATCATTCTGTCATGTCCGCTGGTTTCCAACGCCTTACGCAAACGACGAATATGCACGTCTACGGTGCGATCTTCCACATAAACGTTAGTGCCCCAGACGTTATTGAGCAACTGTTCCCGGCTATAAACACGTTCAGAATGCGTCATAAAGAAGTGTAATAACTTAAATTCTGTCGGCCCCATATCAAGCGCCTGTTCGTTGGCCATCACCCGGTGAGACGAGGGATCCAGGCTTAAACCCTGCATGTCGATCACTTCTTCCACCGCCATTGGTGAGATGCGACGCATCACCGCTTTAATGCGGGCAACCAGCTCTTTCGGGGAAAACGGTTTGGTGATGTAATCATCGGCACCGACTTCGAGGCCACGCACCCGATCTTCTTCTTCACCGCGTGCGGTCAACATCATTACCGGAATTTCGCGGGTCAGCGCCTCACGTTTAAGATGCTTAATAAACTGAATACCGGAACCGCCAGGTAACATCCAGTCGAGCAGGATAAGTTCAGGATAAGGTTCAACAAGCTGCCCAATCGCTGAATCAAAATCCTCAGCTTCTACGGCCTGATAGCCATTTTGTTCCAGTACAAAACACACCATTTCACGGATTGGAGCTTCGTCTTCAACCACCAATATACGTCTAGCCATCGTAGGTCCTGCCAATAGGTTAGCGATCTTTTATTTGATTGCGGGCGCCATTATGCGTCAGTTTTGTGACAGATTTATGAATGAAAAGAATGGTTCATTACAGTCAAATATGACAGATAATTAGCGGCCATCTCGCTGAAATTGGACTGATTTATCGGGGACATCTCCCCCCGCCGACGTTTATACTTTGCCCCATTGTCGTCATCCAGGGTTCATACAGGAGTCTCATGCGCCTGATCCACACGTCAGACTGGCATCTTGGCCAGTACTTTTTCACCAAAAGCCGTGCAGCCGAACATCAGGCATTTCTGCGCTGGCTGACCGGTCAGGTGCAGCAACATCAGGTCGACGCCGTGATTGTCGCGGGTGATATTTTCGATACCGGATCACCGCCCAGTTATGCCCGCGAATTGTATAACCGCTTCGTGGTGGAATTACAACAAACCGGCTGTCAGCTGGTGGTACTGGCTGGCAACCACGATTCCGTCGCAACACTTAATGAATCACGCGAGCTACTTTCCTGCCTGAATACGCGGGTGATTGCCACTGTCGGCGAAAATCTGTCTGAACAGATTTTGGTGCTCAGTCAGCGTGACGGAAAACCGGGCGCGGTACTGTGTGCCATCCCGTTTTTACGCCCGCGTGACCTGCTGGCCAGTCAGGCCGGTCAGTCCGGCAGCGACAAACAACTGGCATTGCAGGAAGCCATCGCCGCACATTATGACGCGCTCTGGCAGGCCGCGCAGGCCAGGCGTGATGAACTCGGCATACCGCTGCCCGTTATTGCAACCGGCCATCTGACCACCGTTGGCGTCAGTACTTCTGATTCCGTGCGTGACATCTATATAGGCACACTTGACGCCTTCCCCGCGCAGGCGTTCCCGCCGGTTGATTATGTGGCGCTTGGCCATATTCACCGCGCACAGTGCGTCGCAAAAACTCACCACATCCGTTACAGCGGTTCGCCAATTGCCCTGAGCTTTGACGAACTGAGCAAGGCCAAAAGTGTGTATCTGCTCGATTTCGACGGGGCAACGCTCAGTGCCATCGATACGCTGGAAATTCCTGTTTTCCAGCCCATGCAGATACTCAAAGGCTCGCTGGCAGAAATTGAAAAGCAACTGGCGCAGTTCGAAGGCGGCGATGCACAAAAACCCGTCTGGCTTGATATCGAAGTCGCCACGCAGGATTATCTCAGCGATATTCAGCGGCGTATTCAGGCGCTGACTGCGGATTTGCCGGTGGAAGTTGTCCTGTTGCGCCGCAGCAAAGAACAGCGCATCAGCAGCATTGAGCAGCAGGAAAAAGAGACCCTCAGTGAACTGAGCGTCAGCGACGTCTTTGAACGGCGGCTGGCGCTGGAGCCGGACCCTGATGCCCCCCGTCAGGCGCGGATGCGCACTCTTTTTGCTCAGGTTGTTGAGCAGGTCACGCACGGTCAGAATGCAGAGGACAGCGCACAATGAAAATTCTCAGCCTGCGTTTAAAAAACCTGAACTCACTGGAAGGCGAATGGAAAATTGATTTCACTGCCGAGCCGTTCGCCAGCAACGGATTATTCGCGATCACCGGCCCGACCGGGGCAGGGAAAACCACCCTGCTTGATGCCATTTGTCTGGCGCTTTATCATCAGACGCCACGTCTGAACATCACACCAAGCCAGAACGAACTGATGACCCGCCACACCGCCGAATCGCTGGCTGAGGTGGAGTTTGAAGTTAAAGGCGTAGCTTACCGCGCATTCTGGAGCCAGCGTCGAGCTAAAAATTCGCCGGATGGCAACTTGCAGGCACCGAAAGTCGAGCTGGCGTTACTGGCCGGCGGCAAAATTCTGGCCGATAAAGTGCGCGACAAACTCGACGCCATCGCCACACTGACCGGGCTGGATTTCGGCCGTTTCACCAAATCCATGATGCTGTCTCAGGGGCAGTTCGCCGCGTTTCTGAATGCTGATGCCAACGACCGCGCCGAATTGCTGGAAGAACTGACCGGCACCGAAATTTACGGACTGCTGTCTCAGCGCGTCTTTGAGCAACATAAAGAAGCGCGCATCGTACTCGACGGTCTGCATCAGCGCATGTCCGGCATCGAACTGCTCAGCGAAGAACAACGCCAGACGCTGGAGGCACAGCATGCTGAACTGAACGCACAGGAAAACAGCCTCAGCCAACAGGCGCAGCAACGCCAGCGGGATCTGAACTGGCTGCAACAATGGCAACAGGTGCAGCAAAAACTTCAGCAATCTCAGTTGCAGCTGGCTGCCGCTGAGCAGGAAAATCTGGCCGCCGCGCCGCAGTTACAACAGCTGGCACGCAGTGAACCGGCGGAAAAACTGCGTCCGTTACTCAATGACCGTCAGCGTTGTCAGGAAGAGTCACAACGCCTTCAGCAGCATCTGACGCAACTGATACAGCAACAGGAACAGCAGATCGCGCAGATGGCGCCGCTGAACCAGGCAGCAGAACAGGCGCAAACTGCACGTCAGAAGCAGGCCGAAGAACAGCGCCGGATGCAAACGCTGATCGAAGAAAAAATCCTGCCGCTGGACGGTGAAATCGCTCAGTGGCACAAATCACTGGCAGAAACACAGCGGGCGGTCAGTGAATCGCAGAAACAGGCCGCTGACCAGAACACAACACTGCGGCAAATAACGGCAGAACGACAAAAACTGGATGAAGAAAACCGCCAGCATCAAACCCGGCAGACCGCACTGACCGAAGCCCTTAACGCCGCACAGCAGCGTCAGGCAGCTCTGGAAAAACAGCATCCGCTGGCGGCCTTACAGAAACGGCAAACAGAACTGATGCAACTCCGGCCGGTGCGACAACAGCTTTTTTCGCTCGCGCAACTTTTCCCGCAGCTTAACCAGCGCGTGCAGCAACAAAACCAAGATTTTGCGCAGTATCAGGTACAACTGGCTGAGGAAGAGCAGCGCCTGGATAAGATCCGCCTGCAATGTCAGACACAACTTGAACATCTCAACGACGTAAAAACGCTGCATAAACAGGAAATGCTGATCGTCAGCCTCGAAGCTGAACGCGCGAATTTGCAAAGCGGTAAAGCCTGCCCGTTGTGCGGCTCGACCTCGCATCCGGCGGTTGAACACTATCAGGAGATCAAACCTTCTGAAACCGCACAGCGCGTCGAGAAAATGCAGCTTGAATTCGATGCGGTAAAAGCCAGCGGTATCGAACTGGCGGCGAAGATCAAAAGCCTGAAAGAACAGCAAAGACGTCTGCAGATCCAGATGGAGCAGGATCAGCAGCAACTGAATGCGCAGACGGCAAACTGGCAACAGCTCAGCATGCCGCTGAATCTGACGTTTACCCTGCATGACACCACTGACATCTCGCAATGGCTGACCGCCCGCGACGAAGAAGAGCAGCAGTCTCAGGCGCTGACCGGCCAGCACGAACAGCTGGCACGGGCACTTCAACAGGCGAAAGATGCCATGACTGACGCCCTGAACCTCCAACAGAAAGTACAACAGCAAAGTGCATTGCTGACCGAACGCATTACGCGGCTGGTAGAAATAGAGGCGAAATCTCAGCAAGACCTTGTCCGGTTGCAAAAACAACAGGCCGAAGGTGAAAAAGCGCTTTCTGAGCTTCATGCCCGGCGCCTCGAACTGTTCGGCGAGCGCCAGGTGGCTCAGGTTCGCGAACACTTACATCAGCAACAGCAGGCGGCAGAAAAAGCGTTCAGTGATGCCCAGACCGCGCTGCATAAGGCGCAGGAACAACGCGACCAGCTTGCCGGTCAGCTGGCCAGTGCGCAGAAGCAACAATTACAGACCAGCGCACAACTGACACAAACGGAACAGGTGTGGCAACAGGCGCTGAGCACCAGCGGGTTTGCCGATGAAGCCGCGGTGAAAGGAGCGCTGCTTGACGACGTGCTGCGCCAACAGCTTCAGCAACGCAAAGAACATCTGCAACAACAACTGGCACAGGCACAGGCATTACTGACTGACGCCAGAGATATGCTGGAAAAGCATCGTCTTGTCCGCCCTGCTCATCTGAGTGAATCTGACGGTGATCTTAATGCCCTGACCGTGCAGCAGACGGAACTGGCTCAACAACTGAAAGCGTTACAACAACGTCTGGGCGAAGTGAAGAACCAACTGGAAAGCGACAAGCAGCGCCACAGCGGACAACAGGCGCTGATTGCTCAGATAGCGCAGGCACAGCTGACCTGCGATGACTGGGGTTATCTCAATCAGATGATTGGGTCCAGTGACGGGGCGAAATTCCGTAAATTCGCACAGGGACTGACCCTCGATCATCTGGTTTATCTGGCGAACCGCCAGCTGGAAAAACTGCACGGGCGCTATCTGTTACAGCGCAAAACCAGCGATGCGCTGGAGTTGCAGGTGGTCGATACCTGGCAGGCCGATGCGCTACGTGACACCCGCACATTATCCGGCGGCGAAAGCTTCCTGGTCAGCCTGGCGCTGGCGCTGGCATTGTCTGATCTGGTCAGCGACAAAACCCGCATCGACTCTCTGTTCCTTGATGAAGGTTTCGGCACGCTTGACGCCGACACGCTGGATACGGCACTGGATGCCCTCGACAGCCTTAACGCCTCGGGTAAAACCATCGGCGTGATCAGCCATGTCGAAGCAATGAAAGATCGCATTCCGGTACAAATCAAAGTCACCAAAGTGAATGGTCTGGGTATCAGCCGTTTAAGCAGTGAATTTAAAGTCTGACCGCGATCTTTTGCGGGGCATGTCGCTAAAAATATTGCTAGCGATATGCCCCGCCGTGGATCCTGATTGTGAGCAGGCGCCCAAAAATCGCACCAGCGCAGTGCGTATGCCTTTGTCAACCTGCTGAATTTACGCCGCTTCCCGCCCGTTAACAAACTGGCATGCCCTGTGCTTAACGTTATGTATACAAGTTGCAGTACAAGTTGCAATGTATCCATAACCGCTAAGGGAACCGCCCATGAAAAACATCAAACCAGAATGCCGTCCGGTCGATAAAAAACGCCGCCAGCTGATGCAATGGCTTGCCATTACCGGTGGCGTTTCAACCCTGGGTGGCATGATCCCGACGTCGGTTTTTGCAGCCGGCGACGATGAAATCCGTATTGGCTACTGGCCGATTGTCGGCGGTTTACCCTTGTACGTGGCACTTGAACAGGGCTTTTTTAAAGAGGCCGGGCTGAATGTGAAAGGGGTGAAATTCGCCAGCGCACAACAAATTGTTGAAGGGATGATCACCGGCAGGATCCACGGCTGCGCGAATGGTACCGCAACCGGCGCGCTGGGACTGGGGGCCATTACCTCACCGGGTCTGTTTAAAATTATCTGTTCTAATCCGTCAAACCACACGCTGGTGTTAGATGAGTTTCTGGTACCACTGAACAGCCCGGCCAAGGCTATCAGTGATCTGAAAGGCAAGAAAATTGCCTGCGGCCCGGGGATCCAGAACGTCACTATGGCGAAAATTATTCTGGAGAAAAATGGCTTCACTAACCCGTCGGTGATCGAACTGCCGGTGGGGCAACACGCACCTGCCCTGGCCGCCGGGCAAATTGACGGTGTATACACGCTCGAACCGACCGGCACCGTGGGGCGGATGAAAAATCTTTCCCGCACCCTGGAAACCGGCGTGATTTCTAAATATGTGCTCGGCAACGCCGACGCACCGTGGTTTGGCGGTGCCGCAGCACTCAACGCCAGCTTTATTGCCAGCAAGCCTGAAGAAACCCAAAAGTTTATTGCCGCTTATCAGAAAGCGGTGGAATTCATTGCGGCTCACCCTGACAAAGCGCGCGAAAATGTCGCCGGTTACACCAGCATTGAACCGGCGCTGGTGAAGGAAGTGCCGCTGCCGGGCTTTGTGATGTATTCCGGTTTAAAAGGCGACAACCTGCAATGGTTCCAGAAGTTTTATGACGTCTTTACAGAAAGGAAAATCTTCAGCAAGCCGGTGGATGTCGCTTCACTGATTTATCAGGGATGAGGGGAAACAGAATGACTTCACGCTGGTCTTCAAGATTACTGCCGCTGGTCGGCCCGGTACTGCTGTTTTTATTCTGGCAACTGGCCGTCAGTGCGAAATGGCTCAATCCGGTGCTTCTGCCCTCACCCGTCGAGACACTTGGCTATATGTTCCGGTCATTTTCCGATGCGTCCATGCGCACCGATATCGGCGCCACACTCTACCGGACGCTGGTTTCCTTTGCCTTTGCCGCGGTCATTGGTGTGCCGCTGGGGGTCATGCTGGGCAGCAATGAAAAAGTTTACCGCAGCCTGGAATTTCTGATCGACTTCTTCCGTTCAACGCCATCCTCAGCGCTTATCCCGCTGTTTATGTTGATTTTCGGCATTACGGATGCCAACAAAATCGCCATCGCCGCCTTTGCTGCCGTGCTGGTCATCCTGTTCAACAGTGCATACGGCGTGATGAATGCCAAGAAAACCCGCCTGATGGCCGCCAAAGTGATGGGTATTTCCCGCTGGCATATTTTCAAAGACATCATGCTGATGGAAAGCCTGGCACAAACCTTTGTCGGACTGCGCACCGGCGTGTCGATTGCGCTGGTGATCGTGATTGTCGCCGAAATGTTTATCGGTTCAGAAACCGGCCTCGGCCATCGGATCATTGATGCCCAGCAGGTTTTCAATATCAAAGATATGTACGCCTCGATCCTGATCACTGGTGCGCTGGGCTATCTGCTGAATCTGGCTTTTTTACTGATCGAGAAAAAAACTGTGCACTGGAGTAGCAAAGCATGACGCAACCTCTCTCGCTGAACCCTGACTACCAAGGCCCGAAGCTGCCTCAATACGCCACGCGCCCCGACACGCATGTGACAATCCGCGGGCTGAACAAAGCCTTTGCCGGGCAACCGCTTTACACCGATCTCAATCTGGATCTGCCGCGCAGCAAAATTGTGTCGATCTTCGGCCCGAATGGCTGTGGAAAATCGACCTTAATGAATATGATCGCCGGGCTGATCCCGGTCGATAAGGGCGATATTTTATTTGACGGCAAAACGCTGGCACAAACCACCATCGGCTACGTATTTCAGAACTACCGCGATGCGCTGTTTCCGTGGATGAGCGCGCGCGCCAACATCGCCTATCCACTGGTCCGCCATGGCATGAGCAAAGCCGATGTGAATGCACGGGTTGAGGAGCTGACGCAGATGTTTGATATCCGCTTTGACCTGAAACGCTATCCGTATGAGCTTTCCGGCGGCCAGCAGCAAACGGTATGTATCATGCGGGCGCTGGCGACGCGTCCGGAAGTGATGTTCCTCGACGAACCTTTCTCGGCGCTGGATTTCGAGATGACGCTGTTTATCCGCGATAAATTGCAGGAAGTGCAACTGGCGACTGGCGTCACGATGCTGATTGTGTCACATGATCTGGAAGATGCGGTGTTCCTGGCGGATGAGATTTTACTGCTGACGCGGCGACCGACGCAGATTGCGGAAATCGTACCGTTCGACCTGCCGCGCCCGCGTGGATCGGAAATCATGAGCCATCCGGAATTTATCCGCGTCAAGGCACATACTCTGGAAGTCTTTAAGCGCGAAATGGCGCTCTGAAGGGCAACGGCGGTAAGTCACAGGGGCGCGATTTTTTTTCCTGTGACTTACTCATGATTATTTCTGATGCTTACAACGCAAAGCGCGATTGCGGCCATAGCCAGGCCGCACCGCGCACACCGCTCGAATCACCATGAACGGCTTTGAGGATCGGCGTTTCACATTCTCCGCCAAACACCCATTGTTTAATCAACAGCGGCACCGTCTGATACAAACGATCCACATTACTCATGCCTCCCCCGAAGACAATCACGTCCGGATCGAGGATATTTACTACGTTCGCCAGCGCCTTAGCCAGACGGCGTTCATAGCGTCCGAGCGCCAGTTCTGCGGTTTCATCCCCCTGTTCCACCCGCGCAATAATCTCTGCGCCTTTCAGCCGCTGACCGGACAAACGGAAGTAGTCTTCTGCAAAACCGGTGCCGGAAACAAAGGTTTCGACGCAGCCTGATTTCCCGCAATAGCACGGTACCTCACGGGCAAACTGAATTTCTTCATCATCCTGCCACGGCAGCGGGTTATGTCCCCATTCCCCGGCATTGCCATTACCGCCCGCATGCGCCGCGCCGTGAAGCGCCACACCGGAACCACAGCCGGTGCCGATAATCACCGCAAATACGGTCTGACGGCCCGCACCTGCGCCGTCAGTGGCTTCTGACACCGCAAGGCAATTCGCATCATTGGCAATATGCACTTCGCGTTTTAACAGCAGGGCCAGATCCTCATCCAGCTGTTGTCCGTTCAGCCAGACCGAATTGGAATTTTTCACCTTACCGGTAAAAGGCGACAGAGTGCCGGGGATCCCCAGCCCTACGCTGCCGCGCTGGCCTGTGGCTTTTTCAGCGTCCAGCACCAGTCCTTCGATCGCTTTGAGCGTGCGCTCGTAGTCATTTCTCGGGGTATCGACCCGTTTACGGAACAGCTCTTTACCTTCATCAGATAACGCAATGACTTCTATTTTTGTGCCGCCTAAATCAATGCCAATTCGCACGTGGTGTTCTCCTTTTACACTTTGCCAGGGTCAGTTTTTTTGAGTTTATTCAGTTTAGAAGCCAGACGCGACTGTCACCAGAATAAGCTGTTATGCAATGTTACAGGGTGCGGCGATTTCTTAACGACGACTGACGCTCAATTGGTTATCATGCCGCCCTGCATTCATTTATTCAGCGTACTACGAGTGCGCTGCGACAGGGATAACGCCATGTTATGGTTTAAGAATTTATTAGTTTACCGTTTGAGCCGTGAAGTTTCGTTATCTGCTGATGAAATGGAAAAACAGCTCAGCGCTTTCACCTTTACTCCGTGCGGTAGCCAGGACATGGCGAAAACCGGCTGGGTCTCACCGATGGGTTCTCACGGTGGCGATGCGCTGACGCATGTCAACGGCGGTCAGATCCTGATCTGCGCCCGTAAAGAAGAGAAAATCCTGCCTTCTCCGGTGATCAAACAGGAACTCCAGGCCAAGATTGAACAGCTCGAAGGTGAACAACACCGTAAGCTGAAGAAGACTGAAAAAGATTCTCTGAAAGATGAAGTACTGCACAGTCTGATGCCGCGCGCCTTCAGCCGTTTCAGCCAGACATTCATGTGGATCGACACCGTTAACGGCCTGATCATGGTTGATGCCGCCAGTGCCAAAAAAGCGGAAGACATGCTGGCGTTGCTGCGTAAAAGCCTCGGTTCGCTGCCGGTGGTACCGCTGACCATGGAGAGTCCGATCGAACTGACGCTGACCGAATGGGTGCGTTCAGGGGATACCCCGGCCGGTTTCGCATTGCAGGATGAAGCCGAACTCAAAGCAATTCTGGAAGACGGCGGTGTGATCCGCTGTAAGAAGCAGGCGCTGGTCAGCGATGAAATTGCCACACATATTGAGAATGGCAAACTGGTGACCAAACTGGCCGTTGACTGGCAGGAACGCATTGCGCTGATGCTGGCGGACGACGGCAGTATTAAACGCCTGAAATTCAGCGATGTCATTCGTGATCAAAACGAAGATATTGACCGCGAAGATTTCGCCGGCCGTTTCGATGCCGATTTCGTGCTGATGACCGGTGAACTGGCAGCGCTGATCCAGAACCTGATCGAAGCGTTAGGCGGCGAAGCTCAGCGATAATTTTCTCAGTCTGCAAAAATCAGTCCGCAAAAATAAGAAAAGGCGCTCATTGGCGCCTTTCTTGTTTCGACTGTGTCTGAATAACTATTTCGTTAAATACTTACAGAGATACGATGTGGTTTCGCCGACCTGTAAGTTGAATTCACTTTTACCCGGAATGTAGAAGGTTTCGCCTGGCTTAAAGACCTGCCAGTCCGGAGAACCTGGGATCAGCACTTTCAGAGAGCCGCTGATTACGGTCATTTCTTCCGGCTTTGCGGTGCCGAAAGTATATTCACCGACGGCCATCACGCCAACACTGGCTGAACCCGTACTTTCGCTGTCAAAACCAATCGACTTCACTTTCCCGTCAAAATACTCATTATTTTTCAACATAGATTGGCCCTTTGCGATAAATTTCAGAGCCTTCATATTAGGGGCAGAAAGCCTCTTCTGTCACTGATTATTACGGCTTTATCCGCACGAAACGACACCGCACGCAAAGCGGTAGCGCTGATTTGATTTTACCGTCGCACAGTGCCATTGTGGGTAGCTGTTTGCCCGTCAGTCATCCCCTCAAACCACCAGTTCCGCAGCCAGTTTTGCCATCAGTACATTCGATAACAACACCGGAATATTCAGATGCTTTTTCAGCACATCAACGTGATGGCGATTAAAGCCGATGCAATCGAGCACCACGACTTCCGCTCCCTGTTCAGCCAGGCACATCGCGGCTTCCTTCAGTTCCTGGTCGTCAGAAAGATACGGACTGGCAACCGCAAAACAGGGGGATTTGGCTAATTTGCGCCATTTGTCCGCCTGTTCAACCACCTGTGATTCAACCGGCACAACAATGCCCGCACGGTGCTGCCCGACCATTGAACCGATCAGAGGGGGAATAATGCGGTCAGGCTCCAGCAGCAGCGCATTGTTAGCCTGCAGATGATGAAACTGGCCGGTACAAAGCAGCAGAATGGTCATGCAACCCAGGGCTTCCATGACGTCGATCTTTTCCTGTAATCCGCGCTCTACACGATGTGCAGCCAACGTGACCTGCGAACCATCCAGCAGGCGGGTGACCAGTACCGCCTCACCCTCAACAGCGGCATAACGCTGTTCTATTTGCTCCGTGCTTAACCCGTCGAGTAAACCCACATGGGTGACTGACCCGGCCGGCAGATGTGCCATCAACAGCGGCATAATGTCGCTACGTGGCGCCTGTCCGATTGTTAACGTCGCAAAAGGTGTCATCATCGTATTACTTCCGGTTTTGCAGGTGACGCAAGCTTCCGTACAGCGACAACAAGAGTTGATATTCATCGGCATCAAAGAACTGACAGGTGCCGCGGCCGAACTCTTTCGCAACTTCAACGGCAAACTTTGCCGCCAGCGCGATATCCACTTCATGACTTGCCCCGGTGCCACAACCCGGTACAACCGATTCCGCCGTAATAGCCACACCGACCACCGGTACGGTAGTCGCCGTTGACGGTTGCAGAATGCTGTTCAGATGGTGCACACCGTTGCCGTAAGGCGTAATGTCCTGCGTGGTAATCGGGAAAGTGACCGCCGGTTTGCCACTGGTCATTTCCATGATGCGCAGCAAATCTTCGGAAACACGCAGGATGTACCCCTCTTTCACCGTCGGCGAAATCGCGTATCCCTTGTGACTGATAATGCGGTTGCCTTTGGTGGTGTCGATGGACAGGATGGCGTCAACGCCGTCAACCACTTCATTATCATTCATGGTCACGTCATCAATCGGTGAATCCATGAAATCGACCGGATCATGCGGGCGGGTCGGTGCATTCGGGCAAATATGGGTGGTAACAATCACATCGCCTTCGAGTACGTCCCCCTTGCGCTGCATGTCAGCAAGCTTGAGCGCGCTGGTGACAGCGGCAATCGCACCATCACCATCAGAAACCAGACCGATACGCGTCGGACGTGCACCAATCCCGCCCAGGCGGCCGATAATCCCCAGCGTTGGCGCTGTACCGCCACGGCTTTTTCCCTGGCTGCCTGGTATGGTGATACGCACAAAATCAGTGCCACCTTTCGGGCCGTCAGCGCGGTGTGTGCTGGCGGTGATCTCAGGATAGCGGGCAAATAAGTCCACAATGTCCTGACCACTGACATGCGCACTGTCAATCAGTTCGAATACCGTTAGTGTCTGCTGCAAACTCATCACAAAGCCCTCTTAAAACATCGCGACCGGCGTATATCACGCAGTAGCCAAACGGTCGCGGGCGCTGTTCATCGGGGAACAGTCAGGTGTTTAATACTGGCTGAACATCAGCCCTGGTGTTGGTGCGGTACTCACTACTTTTTGGCACTGAAAATTGAGGTGAAGAAGCTGTAGAGTGCGTCACCGGCAATAAAACCCGCCGCCAGCACTTCCATTGGCGTACGCCCTTTTTCACCCCAGATGCGGATAATGATAATGCGCAATACGATGCCGCAGACCACGGCCCATCCGGCCATGACGCTGTTGATCAACAAACCGGTCGCCAGCAGCACGCCAAGCTGACGTTTCGGGCCGCCAATCAGCTGAATCAATGCGCCCGGAATTGCCCAGATCAGCAGACTGTGCGCAATGCCCGGCTGGGCTCCGGCCTGAATAGTTTTGGCATAAACCCGCGCAACCGGCGGCACTAAATCCTGGGCGAAATAACCGTAATGGGCGTACCACACCACCGGAATGGCGATGATAAATGCCAGCAGTGCGGCGAATAACTGGATCCGGCGGCCATAAAGTTCAGCCTGCAAATCTTTGCCATAACCGCGCAAAATGAATCCGGCTTTCAGGTCAAAGCCCATATCCGCAAATGCCGGACCCGTTGCGGCGGTAAAACCGGTCAGCACGCACAACGCCAGCGGCGGGAAGCCAATCAGAATGCCGATAATTAAGGTAATCAGCGCCACAGCAAAGGCAGGGAACCAGCCGGAGTGCATCGCGGCAATACCTACGATCAGCTCATGGAAGAAGGCGGCAAACGCAGCGTAAATCACGAACGCAATCAGCATGCCGACCGACATTTCACTGTACAACCCGCCTGCCAGCGCCAGCAGTGCGGCGATGGCGATATAACCGAATGCGCCCAGGCCGAGCGCTTTACGCACCTCTTTCGCCGGTTGAGTAAACGTGGCTTTGGCATCAGCGTTTTTAGCACGCACAACCTGAATCACCTGCAGCAGAGACACCAGCCCCGCGCCGACCATCATACCGTGCGGAATATACAAGGCGTTGAGATCCAGTGCGGCAACCGGCTGCGCATACGCGCGGATCAGCAGGCCGATACCAAACATGCTGAGCGCCCAGATGTTGCCGATAAATGCCGTACCAAAAGCCGCCATCGGGATTTTCAGCATCGCGCCGCCCAGCCCGACAATTACGCCTGCAACCAGCAGCCAGGCCTGACGTCCGCCGTTATCACCGGCTTTGATCGCTTCAGCTGCGGCAACACCGGGTGGCCAGGCATTGCTGGCCGGGAACACTTTGGTGTCAAACAGCCGATAAAGCAGGTAGGCATCAAGTAACATCGCTGCGGCCACACCGGTAAACATCGGCATGATCAGTTGCGGCTGCCCCATGACATAAGGGATAGCGATCGGCATCAGCAAACTGTTTGCCGCACCAAAGGTTGCAGAGGAGATCACGGTTTGCGCCAGGTTCTGTGTGTGAACCGAACGGTAACGGTGAAAAGCCTGCATCGGAATGCGCGCCAGTAACATGGCAAACAGTGCGCCGATAATCGACGTATTTGGCGTCACACCCAACGTGGTAATCAGTTGAACACCGATGATTGCGCCTAAAACAGACAACAGAATCATTACGATGAGCGTGCCAATATCCTTTAGCGGATTCTCCTTATTATTCTTTGCAGATTGATCTGACATAAGGCCCCTGGTGTTGAGCAAGTATTTCACATAGCAAATAATCCGGGTCCGTTACAAGTCATTATCCTGGCGGCTCTGTTGCCGTTTTAGATAAATGCCAATACTCATCACCCAATTTTTCGGCGATTTGCCGGGTTACAGCAATCAGCCCTTCTTTTATTCCTTCCGGAATGTCTTTCCCCTGTGCAGGTGAAGGGAAAGACAAACATAATCCAACGGTCTCATTACGGTGCTTATTAAAAATACTGGTGGCTAAGGTACTTATTCCCAGCAACGTTTCATTGTTGGCAAATGACACACCGTTCAGCCGGACTTCCGCCAACCGGGATAACAGAACTTCCCTGCTGGCCGGTGAATTAGCAGAATGCACCTGATAGTGACCGCTATAACGTGCCAGAACATCATCATCGGTATACCGCGCAAGAATCGCACGCCCGATGGCCGTTTCATGCGCAGGCAAGAGGCTTCCGGCTGGCGTGACCACTTGCAGATACGTTCTGCCGGGAAACATGCGCATAACCATGATGTCGCGCCCTTCTAGCATGGAAATATAACCCGTGCATTGCGTCAGCTGGCTGAGTTGCGCCATATACGGTGACGCTAAATCGACCAGCGGAGCCGATAAATAATGACTGGAAACAGCCAGTAATAATCGTCCGATCCGGTACAGGCGGCTGTCAGGATCACGTTCCAGCAGTCCTTCTGTTTCCATCGTCATCAGTAACCGGGAAACCGTACTTTTCGGTAATTTTAAATTTTCAACGACATCACTGAACGACAAACCGGGATGCCCCTGACGGATCCCTTGTTTTGAAAATAGCTTCAGTACTGCCGCCGCATTTTCCAATGTAGTCATAAAGGCGCGAGTTCCGCTATATGGAACAAGGTTCCTGTTTAGTTAAATAAAAATTAAAGCTGATACGTGTCAGCGTCAAGTCGTTTATTTTTCACGCAGGATGAAATACACAAAGGAATATGCTTAAAGAAATTCCTAAAGCCATTAGATTGAGAGGAAGGAGAAATAAATGCCGAGTATTAATGAGGTGACTGATGTAAAAACCAGCAGATTATCGTGATTAAATATTACGCAAAATATAAAGAGCGATAGAAGCTTCAATGAGAATAATGGTAACCGACCAGATGGCGGGCATCACTTTGGCATGCTGGCTGAAGAACGACATTATGGATTTCATCATGAGTTCCGCTGTTAAGTAATCACATGGGTTATTATTTTACGCCCACCTATACATCAGTACAATACTTAAGCGTACGTGATCTCCGTCACGTCACATGGCCCGTTTTGTTTACACCGGCTTTTCCCGGAGCCACGGCTCAGAACGCGCAGACATAAAAAAACGAGCCACCGGGCTCGTTTTGTCAGATATCAGGGAAATTCAGCGCGCCATCGACAGCGCCAGTGCATCCATAATCAGATTCACCACCCTCTGCGGCTCCTGAGTTCCGTCAACGACATGATGGGCCGCCTCCTGATAAAGCGCTTCCCGCTCATTTAATACTTCCGTCATTTCTTCCGTGATCGGCTTGCCTGTTAATGTCGGACGCTGATCTTCCAGCGGTGCATCTTCCAGACGATTTGCCAGGGTAGATGCAGGGGAACGCAGATAAATGACAGTACCATTCTGGCCCATAAAGTCGCGATTTTCCCGGGACAGCACCACGCCTCCCCCTGTGGCAACCACGGTGAAGGGCGAGCAAATAGCTTTTAATGTCTCAGTTTCACGACGGCGGAAGCCCTCCCAGCCTTCACGCTCAACAATATCTGCCACGCTGAGGCCAGAAGTACACAGCAACGCCAGATCGGTATCGACAAATTTGTAGCCCAGCGCTTTAGCCAGGGCATTGCCAACGGTTGTTTTACCCGCACCACGTGCGCCGACCATGAAAATGGTTTGTGTCATTACCGCTATCCTTTATTCCCTGGGAGCCGTTAGCCCGCCTGATGAAAATCCATCATCAATATGAAGTATGTGTCAAAAATGGTCATTGTACTGCCCTGCATGCGTACTCGTCAGATAGTACAACAAAAAAGCCTCACTGGCAGATTTTTGTCACCTGCCGGTGAAGCTTCTGTAGCGTTTTATTTACGCCGTTAAGGGCATCATACTGAAAAATCCTTGCTGCGCAACGGCCTGCAATAAGCTTTGCGAGCCCTATCCTCTAAGTTGCTGTATCAGCGGGGTTTACAGATATAGACCAGGGCGGGCGGAAAATTCTTCACTACCCGGATTTTTTTCCAGGTGAAGTAGCGTGATAACAATTTCTCTGACAGAGGGCTGTACTGGAATAAAACCAGCACGCCGTCCTTTTCTTTCAGCTGTTGCCGCGTGGTCTGCAAAATTCTGATACGGGTACGCAGAGGCATCGAGAGCAATGGCAGGCAGGAAAACACAGCATCATACGACGTGCTCATATGCTCGGCTGAATGTGCCATCACCTGTAAACGGCGATCTTTCATCTGATTAAGCTTACGGATAAACGCAGGCTGGATTTCAAAAGCCTCAAGCCGGGCGTCTGCCCGCATACGGCTCAGGATGCGGCGGGTCAGAACGCCGTCCGCCGCGCCAAGTTCGGCAATATCCAGCGATGTCGTCCAGTCAATCTGACTGAGCATCGCATGGCACAACCACGGTGACGAGGGCATAAGGGTTCCCATGGTGCGTGGTGAAGTAATAAAATTCTGCAAATAAAAAAACTGATTCTGAATCGAAATCCCGGTGTTCTTAATTGTCATTATTGCGGCATTTAACATTTAAACGTCCTCCTGGGGGATATAGACTTCAATATCACTTATAAAT